>JAGSHC010000022.1 GCA_023954745.1 Deltaproteobacteria bacterium
CCGATCTCCCCGCCGCAGCTGTGCGCCGCGACCGGACGCGACGGGGCGCCCGCGCTGTTGGGCGGCGGAGGTGCGGAGATCGGCGGGGCGGGAGCCGCACAGCCGAGGACGAAGATGAGCGGGAGGAGGCGTCGCATCGCGTCGGACCTTAAGGGGTCGCCCGCGCGGAGACCAGCGGGGCGGCACAGCAGCGTCCCACCGTGGGGTCGACACAGGCGGGGTGCCTTCCCACGACGGAGAGCATGGGGCCGCAGAGCACCGCGCCCTCATCGGGGGTGCAGGCGCGAAGACCCCGGGCGGCGCAGGTCCCGGTACGGGCGCTGCGCTCGGCACAGAACGGGGCGAGGTCGGCTTGGGTTCCGTCGGGCAGGGGCCACATGGCACCGTCCACGAAGCTCAGACCGCTCCCACACGGCTCTTGATCGGCGAGGCCCTCGCGCCGCTTCTGTTCTCTGAGGTTGGCGGAGGTCGGAGCCAGCAGGTCCGGGTCGGCGATCTGGAGACGTTTCGGGGCGCGTTGGTCGGGATGGCCGAGCTGATGCAATCCCTCTTGCACGAGTCGATCCCCCATCTCGGACCCCCCGTTCGCCCGCCAGGCACGCACCAGTAGGCCCGCAGCCCGGGGATCGTTGTTGTCGGCGTCGCGGTCCGCGCGCATGGCGTAGTGCAGCGCGAGGCGCGGCTTGTACCGCTCCTCGGGAAAGGGGCGCAGGTAGAACTCCCCGGCGGCGATCAGCAGTTCGATGTCCTCGGGATGGCGCTCGAGCCCCTCCCGAAGCACCCGCTCCGCCTCGTCGAACTCTCCGCTGACAACGGCACTCTCGGCATCCGCCCGGTAGGTCTCCGCGCGGGTACAGCCCCCCAGCATCAAGACCATCGAGGCGAGGGCACCGAGCAGGAAGAGCCATGGTTCAGGAAGCGGAGTTCTCACGCGGATACGATAGCGACCTCGTGCGCACCCTCGTCCAGCAGCTCCTCCTCGCAATCGTGCTGCTGGCCCCCGGCGCGGCTCAGGCTCAGGCCGATGAGTCTCTGCCCACAGTGCGTCTCGTGCCGAAACCTGAGCTTCTGGTTGTGCGGGTGCAGCCCGCGGATGGGTTCCATCTGGCCGCGGACTTGCCCCTGCGCGCCAACGTAACGGACGGCTACTTCACGTTCGAGGTGAACGACCCTGCCCCTCCCGAGACGGGCGAGGCCCGCCTGAGACTGCCCCTCGTCCGCGAGCGCCGCATCACCTCGTGGACCGTGTCCGTCGAAGGGGCCACCTGCGCCGATGACGGAACCACGTGCGTGCCCTTTCACGTGGAGCAGGAGTTGGGCCGCGGACAACTGCGCGGGGTCCTGGTCGCCGAGGCGGGTCGGCTCCCGCGGTCGCACGCTCCTCCACCTACCAAGCCCACCAAGCCGACGCGGACGGTCCCGGAGCCGGCGGATGCCCCTACGGTGCCGCGTCTCGTGCTCTACGACTTCTTCGCGACCTGGTGCCCCCCGTGCGATCGGCTGCGGGACGAGTTCCTGGAGCACCCCGACTGGGCCGACGTCGTCGAGACCTTCGATGTGCGCTCCCTCGATGCCGACGACCCATCCTCCTTCTCGCTGAAGGACCAGTACCGCGTCGGTGGCTACCCGACGGTGCTCCTCACCACCGCCACCGGTGAGGTCCTCGACCGCATCGTCGGCTTTCCGGGCTCCGAGGAGATGGCGCGACGGCTCGCCGCGGCTCGCGCGGCGACCGGGACGGCAGAGGGATGCAGCGGAGCGGTAAAGACAGCACGGCGCACGACCGCTCGCGACGTGGACGCGAACGCCTGGCCAGCGCTCTCCGCAGCCTGCCCCGACCCCCAGTCGTTCAAGGACTTTGCTGGGCTGGTGTTCGCCTTCGAGCTCGCGGAGAGGGCCGAGGATGCTCGAGCGCTGGGACTCGCCCTCGCCGGGGCGGAGCAGGCGCCGAGCGAAGGAGTTGCTGCCCGCCTGGGGTGGGCCGCGAGCCAGTTGCTGACTGAGCAAGGTGCCGCCGAGGAGGCCGAGGCCCTGGAGGAGGGACTCGCGCGGCGTATCGACTCTCGGTGGAAGGCAGCGGGGCTCTCGCCCGAGCAGCGCATCGACCTCGCGGACGCCCTCTACTATCGCGGCCAGTGGGACCCCGACGAGAAGGTGAGGCTGCACCAGGCCGCGGCCGAGCAGTTGGCCCGCGCGATCACCGACCGCGAAGGAGTGGAGCCAGGCCCCTTGCCAGACACCCTTCTCGGACTCTCGGCGAAGCTCAAGCACCACGAGGGGCTGGTGCACGACCTCGTCTATCTGCTCCGCAGCGCCGGGGCGCACGAGAGCGTCGGGCGCATCTACGGCGGGATGATCGCGCTCTTCCCCGAGGCCTTCACCTGGCACTACGCCCAGGCTGGATGGCTGCTTCAGGAGGGGGCCGTCGACAAGGCCGAGCCCTCTGCCCGACGTGCGTTGGAGTACTCCTACGGGGACATGAGCCTGCGCGCCGCCAAGCGCCTCGCCGACATCCTGGTGGCGAGAGAGAAGCTCGACGAGGCCGTCGCGGTCATCGATGCAGCCCTCGAGGCGCCCCTCCCGGAGCAGCAACACGTGCGCACCTGGCGATACCGGACAGCCCTCACCGCCCTGCGCGACACCGTGCGTCCCCCGGGCCCGCGATGAGGTGGGACATCGGTGAGGTCTGGGCTCCGCGCCCGGAGGGGGAGCGCCCGTCGACGTTCCGGGAGCGCATGTCCGCACTGAAGCTGGCGCTGCTCGACCTCTTCCCCACCCTGCGCCAGGACCACAGCACCGAGATGGCGGCGGGAATGACGTTCTTCCTCCTGTTCTCGATCTTCCCCAGCCTCGTCTTCTTGGTGACGTTCTTGCCGCTCCTGCCGGAGCAGATGACCAACCTCGAGCTGCTGTTCGAGACGGTGAAGCCGATCCTCCCCCCCGAGGTGTACGTGCTGCTGCACGACCACTTCACGTCCCTGGTGACGCAGCCCCAGCAGGGACTGGCCATCGTGTCGGCCGGGATCGCGCTGTTCTCGGCGTCCCGAGCGCTCGTGTCCCTCTCGCGAGCTCTGAACAGGACCTACCGGGTGGAGGCCATTCGATCCGAGTGGCTCCGCCGGCTTCGCTCCATGGGACTCACCATCCTGGTCCTCACGTCGTTCCTGCTGGCGGTGCTCGGAATCACCATGGGGGACTGGGCCGTGGACCTGCTGGTGCGCTACGAGCTGCTTCCCGTGGGGAAGGGCACCGCTCTCACGGTGGTGAGGTGGCCATTGCTGCTGTTGCTGGCGAGCTTCCTGGTCCAGCAGCTCTACTTCCTGCTGCCCGACCGGCGACCGCGCTGGCGGCCCATCACGACGGGCTCCGTGTTTGCGGTGGTGGCCTGGGTCGGGTCGACGTTCGGGCTGCGCTCCTTTGCGACCGAGATTCTCGAGCAGAACGTCGCCTACGGCTCGCTGGGCTCGGTTGCAGTCGTGATGGCGTGGTTGTATCTCGGCTGCCTCGCGCTGATCGTCGGTGCGACCTTCAACGCGCTCATCGAGCGTGGCCTGCCTCCCTCGGAGCGGGCGTACGGGCCCGTCAGGCCCGAGAGAGACGCAGGAGAGAGCCATGCTGACTGACCGAACCGTCGCGATTCTCGGTACTGGAACCATGGGCCGGGCCTTGGGCACTGGACTGGTCAATGCGGGCGTGATCGCGGCTGATCGCGTCCGCGGCACCGTGCGCCACGAAGCGGAGCGTGACCGCATCGCGGGGGATGTCGACTTCTCCGTGGGCACGGACAACGTGGCGGCCACCCGCGGCGCAGCGGTGGTGCTCCTGTGCACGAAGCCGAAGACCGGAGCCGGCTTGCTGAAGGAGCTGGCGGACGCCGGGGCCCTGGACCACGAGCCGCTCATCATCAGCATCTGCGCTGGGGTTTCGACGGGAGCCCTGGAGGAGGCCTGCGCACACAAGGCGCGCATCGTCCGTGCGATGCCGAACACGCCGTGCCAGATCGGCGAGGGCATGACCGTCGTCGCCGGCGGAAACCGAGCCACCGACGAGGACATCGAGACCGCCCTCCAGATCTTTCACACCCTCGGCCGGGCCCTGGTGCTCGACGAGGAGCACATGAACACCGTCACGGGCCTCTCGGGCTCCGGGCCGGCGTTTGTGTACGTGATCATCGAAGCGCTGTCCGAGGGGGGCGTGATGATGGGCCTCCCCCGGTCCGTCGCCACCGAGTTGGCGGCCCAGACGGTCAAGGGCGCCGCGCGGATGGTGCTCGAGACCGGCCGCCACCCCGCGGCGTTGAAGGACGACGTGACCACCCCGGCCGGCTGCACCATCAGCGCGCTGATGGCCCTCGAAGACGGGCGGCTCCGCAGCGTGCTCGCGCGCGGTGTGCAAGAAGCAGCGCGCAGCGCGGCGGGACTCGGCGGGGAGTGATCCTGGGGACGCGCACCCCTCCTCACGCTGCCCGGATCTACACTCTCGCCGGTCGGGCATCGCGCCGACCCGCCCCGGAGAACCCATGCATCGATTCCTCGCTCTCGCCTCGCTTTGCCTCCTCTTGCCCATCTCCGCCTCGTGCGGCGGCTCGACCATCAGCGGCACCACCGTGCTCGAGGGAGCTCCCGGCGGGCTGACCCTGCAGGGCACCTACTTCCGGCAGAGCTCCGCTGAGGTCCTTCCGACGCTGATCCTCATCCACGAAGGCGGTCCGGGGCACGCGCGGTCGGACTTCGACCCCGCTTGGTCGCTGCTCGAGAACCAGGGGTTCAACCTGCTCGCCGTCGACCTGCGCTCCCACGGCGACAGCGACGTCGCCGGCTCCCCGGACGATCTCCGGTTGGACGCAACGGGCTACCCGGTCGACCTACTGACCTGGCTGGACTTCCTCAACGACAGGTCCGACGCCGGCGACCCCGTGTCCTCCGACCGCATCGGAATCATCGGGCTCGGCGTGGGTGCGTCCCTGGCAGTGGGGGCCATCCAGCGTGGTCAGGTGAACTGCGCGGTGGCCATCAGCCCGCGGGTGGATGAGGTCGAGGCTTTGCGGGTAGGCCTCCCCTACCTCGGCGCAGCCGGCGACGACGACGACAGCGCCGGCGACGACGACGACAGCGCCGGCGGCGAGGAGCTGGACGACATCACAGACACCGCCTTCATCGACGGCACCGGCGCCGGCAGCGCCGACGACACCCAGGCGTTGTACGACCTCTCAGTGGAGCCTCGCAGCATCCTGCTCGTGGACGGCCCTCAGTCGGGCGCGCTCATCCTGGATGACTTCACGGACGCCCTCGCGGTGGTCGGCGCGTGGTGCTCGGACCGGCTCTGAGCTCTCCCCCGGACAGCTCGGGGCCCCTACGGGTCACAGATCGACAGCTCGAGGTCCTCCGCTCCGTCCGCGGCTGGGTGATGGACCACGGGCGCATGCCCAGCGTGCGCGAGCTCGCCTCAGCCCTCGACCGTTCACCGTCGACGATTCAGCAGCACCTCCGCGCTCTGGAGCGGCGGGGGTACTTGGAGCGCGATGGCTCGGCCCACGGGCTGAAGTTGCTGGTGGATGACGAGCGCCTCGGACTCGAGGGGAGCGGGGCGAGTCTGGCCATTCGAGCCGAGTTGCGCCCAGGCGGCACGTTGTTGCGGCTGCTCCCTCCCTTCGAGCGTGTGAAGGTCGGCGGGGAGTGGACCAGCGGCGACTACGTCATCCGCGTCGAGGGAGACGCGTTGGGCCCCGAAGGAATCCTGCAGGGGGACCTGCTCGTGATTCGGCCGGGACCGGCGCGCGGCGAAGACCCCGCGCTGCTGGAGTTCGCCAACGGCATCGCCACGGTGAAGCGCGTGCTCGGCGGGCGCAATGGTCGCCAGACCCTGGCTCCGGCCACCCCGCGCATCGACCGACGCCGAGGAAGGCGCCCGCCCCTGAGCTTCACCGTCCTCGGAGGGGTGCTCCAAGTCGTCCGCCGCTTCGGCAAGCCGCTCTAGGCGTGCTGAAGCACGTCGCAGGAAGCGAGGACGCATCCCGACGCAGAGATCGCGGGGCTCCCGCCTACCGGAGGGGGTGGAGGCGGAAGCAGGAGTATGGATCCGTCACCACCTCCTGCACCGCGGTCTCGAGAGACGGGAACGACGGCTTGCCCGCGTAGGGCCACCAGCTCCCGCCTGCGCGCCGCCAGTAGAGGAACCAAAGCGGCTCAGAGCCCTCTTCTTCCTTCACCGCGCGCAGCTGGAACACCGGCGTGTGCACGATGGACGCAGTGGTCAGCGGCTTGATCTCGTCCACCGTGATCCAGTTGGCCTCGTTGCGCATGCGCAGCCGACGGGGACGGAACGCCTTGAGCTGCGCCTTGAGCGTCTCACGCCAGGCCTTGACGGTCTCCCGGTCCGGCTTCCACTGGGTGAGCATCGCGTGGACGCCGAGCTCCCCACCGGTCTCGTACGCTGTCGTCCATCCCGTGAAGGTCTCGAGCTGGAGCGAGTGCTGGTCGCAGAACTGGTCGAGGTCTTCGGGTGGCAGTCCGCTGGCCTTCACCGCGAGCGCGATTATCTGCTCTACCGTCGGGCCATCGTCCATGAGTACCTCAACTGTGGGGGGACACCCCGGGGGCGTGGATGATAGCTCAGGAGGGCCCTCAGCGGTACGGTACGCTCCGGGAATGGCTGGCAAATTCAAAGACATGGAGGCGCTCTTCGACTCCCGCCGGGACGAGCAGCGCCACGGGCGAAGAGACCAGTCCGACCGTGAGAAGCCGTCGTGGCGCGACCTCGATCGGAAGCGGGACCGCTCCGGAGGAAGCGCACAGGCGAGCGGCTCCGGCCACGAGACCGCCAAGGACCGTTACCAGGACAAGGCCGCCCAAAAGCTCCTCAAAGACCAGCTCAACGAGCTCTTCGAGGACAAGGAAGCCAAGACACTCCGTAAGGCAATCCTGGACGCTGACCGCACGACCCTCAAGGCGGCGGTGGCGGCCTATGCCGACGCCAAGGGGAGCTTTCCGAGCGATGACCCCGCGCTGCTGGAGAAGGCCATCGACGTGCGCAAGGCGGCGCACCTGCTGCTCGTCATCGACGCGGTCAGCGAGCATCTGCCCACGGCCGACCCCGCCACGAAGAAGATGTTTCTCCTCAAGCTCCGGGGGAAGTCACGCACGATCTTCGACAAGAAGGTCGCGGCGACCATCCGGCGCGTCCTGGCCGAGCACGGCGACCCCCGCTGAGAGGCTGCCTGCCCGCCCGACAGGGGCGGCGCGGTGTGCTAGGAAACCGCTGCCGACCGCGGGGTTTGCGCGGTCTCTCGCTCCCACGGAGTCACGATGAGCCTCTTCGACCTTCTCGCCGCCAAGCCAATCGACGTCGACGCAGTCGCCGCGCACCTCGACGGTCTCGACACCGCAGGCCGCATCGCCGAGATCCAGACGATCCCCGGCCGCCTCCAAGGCGCCCTCTGGGCTGCGGCCACCGGTAAGGCAGTGCCGGTCGACCACTTCGTGCCCGCCGAAGTGCCCGATGGCACCTTCATCCGGCACTACGGGCGCAACTCGTTCCCCATCGCTGCCTTCGCCGACTTCGAGAAGCGCTTCGCGCGTCCCCGCAAGGGCGCCAAGGAGCTCTGGGCCTACAACCACTCCCCAGTCATGGGACTCATCGGCGCAGGCCACTTCGTGCTCCGCAACGACAAGGAGCACAAGACGACGGTCTGCGACTACTACCGCGTCCCGCCGGTTCAGCTCGAAGGCGCCCCCGAGGTGCGGAGCAACTCGTGGGGGCTGTCGTTCTTCGTCTACCGCCACATGCTCGACGTCATGTGGCAAGTCTCCAAGCACGTCACGGTCGGACGGGTGGTGCGCAACGGCTACGTCGAGCAGGAGTACTTCCTCCTGGTCCGCCAAGAGGTCGTCGCCTAGTCGCAGCGCTGGCCACCTAGGCCCCTCCATCGCGGGCGTCCCCCGGCGACTCGACGCGCCTCGTGTCAATGAGAAGTCGTCGGAGTCGAGGGCCGTTCAGTCGTCGGTGTAGCCGAGCATGCGCATGCTCTCGCCCACAGACCCCGCGGCTCCTTCGGCCTCGTCGAGCATTGCGTCGTCGTCGCCGAATCCCGGGAACTGGTCCTTCTCCAGCATGGGCCCCGGACCGACGGCCCGCTTCCGCTCCGCCGACATCTCTCCGTAGTGCCGGCCCGCCCCAGTGAGGCGATCCCGCAACGCCGCCCAGGGGCGCCGTCCCGGCTCCATCTGCAAGCCGCCCTGCGCGTCTTGGACATGGCGGGTCTTGTCGACGCCGTCCCACACGTACCGCGCTCGGTCCGTCCGGACCGAGAACCGCCGCCACATGGTCCGCGCCGCCTTGGGGTAGCGCGCCGGAACCACTGCGTTGTGGGAGGTCACGGTGAGGGCAGTGGGCGACGGCGCAGGGTCCCCGCTTACCAGGCTCGGCTCGAGGGAGACTCCGTCCAGCTTCAGGTCCTCTTCGCTCTCGATGCCCCGGTCGATGAGGGTGTCTCCCTCCGCGTCCGACAGCGGCCCTGGCCAAGGCACCCCGGCGAGGCCGCAGACCGTGGGCGCCACATCCACACCCCGCGCGAACCCGCCCAGCCGTTGGGACGGCGGAACCTTCGCCGACCCCCGCCCCCCGAAGAACATCAGTGGCACGTGGGTGGTGTCATCCGTCAACCAGCGGCCGTGCAGATCGTAGATGTGCCCCACCTCATGGCCCTCGGGGACGGACTCCCCCCAGTTCTCACCGTGGTCCGCCGTGACGCAGACCAGCACGTCGTCTCCCCCGCTCTGGGCAGCCTCCAGATAGGCACCGAGCAGCTCACGGTCCAGGAACTCCACGGTGTCGAGATAGGCCCGACGCCACCGCGGACGCTGACTGTCCGGGTCGGCCGCGAGCTCGCCGAGGATCTCGTTGCACAGCGCCTTCCACGGCTTCCGCGGGATCGCCTCGGTCCGGTACGGCAGGTGAGTCCACCAGTGGTGCACGAACACGAAGCGGTCGCTCCCTCTCGGAGCACGCAAGGCCGAACAGATGGCGGCCCGGTTCTGGCTGTCCCCCACCGTCCCCCGGGCCTGGGTACCAGCGAAGGCCCAGCGAGGGTTGTGGAAGAAGCTGAAGACCTCGAAGCCTGCCGCCCCAAACGCCGTGAACAGCGTGGGACGTCGCTTTGGGTACGGATGCCGCCACCGGGAGACGCCGATGCGGTGCGGGAAGGTCCCTGCGGCGATGGCGTTGAGGGAGGGCACCGTCCATCCCGCCGACGCGATGGTCTGGGTGAATGCAGTGCCATCGGCGGCCATCTGGTCGAGCAGCGGAGTGCGGGCTTCGCCGCCGCCGAAGCCAGGGGCGTCGGCCCGGAGCGAGTCAACGACCAGGACCAGCACGATCACGGGTTCACCTGCGGTCGCGACGCAGCAGGATCACCCAGGTGGTGACGACACACGCGAGCCCGATGCCGCCCATCACCGCCATGTCGACGGCGAAGACGTCGTTCTCGAAGCCGACCCGCTTCCAGAAGGTGACGATGGCCTCTCGGGTGCGATCGCCGCGGTCCGAGCCGGGCGCGTACTCGACCTGGAGGATCCCCCCGTAGGCCCAGCGAAGCAGGACCGGCTTGCTGAGCCACACCGCCATCTGAGATGCCTTCTCCCCGGTGACCGGGAGCAGGATTCCGCTCAGCATGATCTGGGGGAGGATCACCAGGGGGACGAGCTGGATCGCCTGAAGCTCCGACCGGGCGACCGCCGAGATCAGCAGGCCCATCGCCATGGACGACCACCCCGCGAGCAGCGCAGCCCCCACGAGCCCCGTCACGGCCCCCTGCAGAGGCACCACGGGAATGAGGATGCCCACGAGCAGCAGGACCTGGGCGGCGATGAGCCCTCCTTGCAGGAGCAGCTTGCTCAGCAGGTAGGGGCCTGGACGCAGGGAGCCCATGCGCTCCCGACGGAAGATGGCTCGCTCCCCGACGATCTCGCGGGCGACGTTGGAACAGCCGAACCAGACCGCCGCGGCCACGACCACGAAGAGGGTGGGTGTGATGTCGTCCTTGAGGAACCGCGGGTCGAAACGGCCTTCGTGGAACAGGAGCGTCGCCAAGGCGGCGATCACCGGCGCCTGCGCCATCTGCACCATCAGCGCGTTGCTGTCGCGGAACTTGAGGCGGGCGTACCGCGCCGTCAGGTTCAGCGTCTGCCGCACAGGGTTCGCCAGGGCAGCCTTGCTCAGCCGAGAGCCCTTCCGCGCCTGTTTGAGCTGGTCCTTGCTCAGACGAGAGGTCACGAAGCGGGTGTGCTGAGGACTCGCTCGATAGTCCGCCTTCCACACATCCGGCTCGCGGCCGAGGGAAGGGTCCAGCGGGTCGAGCACGTCCAGGACGTAGTCGGCGGGGTTCCTCGCCGTCTCCGGCGGAACCTCGGAGCGCTCGCTGAAGTACCGCTTCACTCCGTTGACGGGGCCGAAGTAGGCGACCTTGCCCCCGGTGGTCAACAGCAGGATCTTGTCGAAGAGGTCAAAGGCCTCGGGCCGCGGCTGATGGACCGTCATGACCACGGTCCGGCCCCCCGACGCCAGACCGCGACACTGCCGAATCAGCTGCATCGCGGAGCGCGCATCGAGGCCGCTGGTCGGCTCGTCGAGCAGCAGCAACGACGGCTGGCCCAGAAGCTCGATCGCGACGTTGAGCCGCTTGCGCTGGCCGCCGCTGAGCCCTCGTCGGACCTCGTCGCCCACGATCTGTCCGCGGACGCGAGAGAGATCCAGCTGACGAAGCACCGAGTCGATGCGGCTGCCGATCTCCTCCTTGCTCAGGGCGTCCGGGAAGTTGATGCGCGCATGGAACTCGAGCACCTCCTCCACCGTCAGGGAGCGATGCATCACGTCTTCCTGGGGCACGTACCCCACCGCCTGCCGGAACACGTCGTAGTGCTTGTAGAGCGAGAGGCCGTCCACCAGAACATGCCCTCGAGTGGGTGGGGTGTAGCCAGCCAGGGTGGTGAGCACCGAGGTCTTTCCAGCCCCCGAGGGGCCCATGATCGCGACCATCTCCCCTGGCAGGATCGAGAAGCTGACCTCATCGACGACCCGCAGGTCCGCAGGACCCACCTCGCGAACGAGCTTGTGCACATCGAGGCGCACACCGACGACACCGCCGTACTGCTCCGCAGTCGCGACGCGCCCTCCAGCCTCCAGCCGCAGCCGATGAGGGCCTACGCGGAGGTCGTCCGCCGGCTTGACCGCGGTGGTTCCACGCACCGGCTCGCCGTTGAGCCAGGTTCCGTTCGTCGACCCCAGGTCCGTGACGAGGTAGCCGCTGTCGGTCACCTCGATCCGCGCGTGTTGCCGCGACACGTTGGGGGTGTCGATCACGATGTCCGCCGTCGCGTCGCGCCCGACGATGACCGTGGTGCCGGGCTGCAAGAGGTCCCCCACCGCCGTCTGGGTGTCGCCCTGGGGCGCCCCCGAGAGCGAAGGAATGACCCCGGTGGTGTCCCCGATGGGCTCGCCCAGCAGCCCGCTGGGGCCTAACAGGGTGTTCATGGGCAGGGAGCCCGTCGAGCCCGGAAGGACCGCGTCGATCACGCCGAGGACCGACGTCTGGTTCGAGGCTCGCCGCCCCCGCACTGCACGCACCACCTGCAGGGGCGTCAAGCGGACGGTGCCCACCTCGAAGGGAGTACGCCAATCAATGCTCGCGCGCTTCACGCGCTGCTCGTTGACGTAGGTGCCGTTTGCCGAGTCGAGGTCCTCGAGCTGAAGCCCGCTCGGCTCGCGGACCAGCTTGACGTGCCGCGCCGAGACGACGGGGTCCTCGAGGACGAAGTCACAATCCGGCGCGCGCCCAATGGTGATCGGAGCGAAGAACTCGGGCAGCTCGTCCAGATCCAGCACATCGTGGGGGACCATCTGCTCGGTCAGCACGACCCCGTCGATCTGGACCCGGGCCTTGCCGAGGTCCACGGCGAGGGCGCCCTGCCTGACCTCTCCGTCGACCACCACGGTGACCTCAGCGGTGAGCTTCTGAATCTCCACGAGCGGACCGACGCGTCGGAGCCGGACCCCACGCGGCGCGAGATCCCCGTCGGGAACCATGATGTCCGCGTCGAGGCCCGAGCCGAGCACCCGCCAGATCCCCGTCGCCAGGGACATCTCGGTGGTGCGATCGGCATCCTCGAAGGAGCCGCTGATCTCCGGGATGCTGAGGCCCGCGAACGACTGGGACACCGAGTCGGGCTCGGCCGTCGTGGCTACCCCCGAGGAGAGCTCTTCCACCACGGGCACACGCACCCGCCCGTCGCGAGTGGCTTCGGGCGCTGCCTGGCGGCGCACAGGAGCCGGCCAGGGCTCCGGCTCCTCCCAATCAGAGACAGAGTCGTCGTCGGACACGTGGTCCTCCGAGCCGCTCCGCTCAGTCCTTGTAAGCCACCGCCACGGCGAAGTCGGTCTTCGCCGAGGCCTTGTGGACCATCACCCGCAGGAGGTACTCACCGGTCTTGGCGGGCTCCACGGAGACGAAGGGCTGGGCGTCAGGCGACGCATCCCGGTCCACGAGCTCGCCGGCGTCGTCGAACAACGAGAGGTCGAGGTCGACGCCCTCGCCATCCGCGCAGCCGAGCAGCAGGTAGGTCATGCCCTTGTAGAGCGTGACCCTGTAGACGACCTCCTCCTTGTCGGCGGCGGCGTCAGAGTCCTTCGCACGAAGGCGGTTGCCGTTGCCGATGACGGCAGCGGAGATCAACTCATCCAAGCACGTCTCGGCCTTGGCCGGGTCTGCCTGGGCAGTCGTCGGCACGAATGCGGTGCCAAGACCAAAGAGGAGAGCGGAGAGAGCGGCGAGGAGCGTAGTGCGCGTCATGAGGTTCCCTCCTAGAAACGGGCGATGATGTTGCCGGTGTGCTTCGCGACCGCCTTGAGGTCCTCGTTGGCGAGGGTCTCCTTCTTGGCGATCTCGGACATGGCATCGAGCTCCACAATGACGGCGACGACGTCCTCGTCACCCGCCTTCGCGGCGGAGCTGTTCTTGATGAATTCGGTGAAGTAGCCGAGCACCGAGGGCTGGTGCACGAGCGCCGGCGCCTCCTTGCTTCCCGCCCCTTCGGAGAGGACCGTCGAGAGCAGATGCACACCCTGGACCCAGCCGCCGGCCTGCACGAGGGTGGCGACTTCTTCGCCGGCGCCCTTGTTCAGAGCCTTCTGGACCTTCTGGTTGAGCAAGTCCATGGACGGCGGGAGCTCGGCGTTGCCGATCGTGCCCGCCTCGTAGTCCGCGATGAGCTTGTCGGTCTCGCCGAGCACCGACTCGCCAGCGCCGAGGGCTGCGAGGCCGGCCTTGGCCGCCTTCATCCGCGCGAGCACGGCGTCCTTCGTGCCGTCCTTGCTTGCCAGGAGCACGTTGGCGATGCGACGTCCGGTCTCGAGGGCCACGACGGGCTTGCTCTTGCCTTCGATGTTCCCCTCGGTTCCGAGGCGATCGCCCAGGGGCGTCGTCACTTCCGCCGCTGCGAGAGCGATCTGGAACTCGGACGGAGCGGGAACGAACATCGCCGTCTTGCCGCGGCTGCTCGCCGCAGCAAAGTCGATCTTCGTGCTGGCGTCGGCGGCAGGGGCTTCAGCCTCTGCGGGCTTCTCGGCCGGCTGTTCTGCCGGCGCCGTCTCTTCCGGCGTGCCGGAGCCGCCGCAAGCGTTCAGGAGGAGGAGGCTGGCCAGGGCGGTAGAAGCCGCCCAGGTACTGCGGGAGAGGAGCATGTCGATATCCCCGGTCACTAGAGAGGCCGGCCGACGCCCAGCGGGATCTTTCCCGAGGCACCTGCGCGGACGTCCAATCGTGCCGAAGCCCCCCCATGTTTTCAACTCGGCCCCGACCTGTGGACAATGGGGCTGACGGCATTTGCCGCGCAGGAGGACTGATGAGCGACCTTCCCCAGTGGCTACGACCGGCGGCCGATGTCCTGAAACACGCAGTATCCCGGGGGGTTCTGCTCGTTTCGGACGGCGGCGTGGCCGAAGACGATGCACGGACTCTCGCGTCGTCAGCGAATCTCGAACTCGTCGTCGTGGATGCACGAATCTATGGACTTCTTCCCGACGGAGTCGTCCGGGGAGCGCTTCGCGACGAGCTCGGCGGCGCGACCGGATCGCCCGACGAAGGATTCTGCGTCGACGCTCTCGGAGACGGCGACGCCGCTCTCGCGACCTGGGAGATGATCCAGTCCGGGTGGGCGCCAGCGATCCCAGCCGTCGACGAGTTCGTGGAACTGGACGACTCGATCGACGACGAAGACGACGTGCACGCCCCTCCTCCCGCCGTGCCCACCGACGACGCGGGTCGTCGCGTCGAGGCTCTCGCCCGCATCCTCGCGGCCGCCGGCGATCTCTCCCCTCGACTCGTGCTGGTGCGATCAGCCGATCACGCGGACGCCACCTCGCTCGCGGCGGTTCGGTCCGTCCTCGCCAGCGGGCGCGGCGCGGGCACGGCCTGGCTTCTGGAGGGCCCCATCGAGGAGTCGAGCGCCCTGGGACGTCTCCTCGCACCGGTGCTGCGCGCCGCCTCGGACGATCGCTTCGACGGTCCCCGCCACGCCTCCATCACCGGCGGCTCCACCGAGGATGAGAGCCCCCGCCCCCCAGGCCGAGGAACGGCTGCCGAGCTGTTGGCGATGCTCCAGGCGGGGGGGGTGCCGATCCCCGAGGCCTTGCTCGGCGGCCAGGCATTGGCGACCTATCGGGGCCAATCCCCCCGAGCCACGTTCCAGGATCTCGAAGGGCTCCTGCACACGGAGCGAGGGTCCGTGACCGACGGCTGGGTCGTGACCGACTCTCACGGCGCCCCGGGCTCCGGGCCACTCATGCGCGCGGACGCCCGGGCCCTTCACGCCTGCCTCGACGCGGAAGAGTTCGCCGCCCACCCTGCCGCTCCGATCCTGCGCGCCGGCCTGGCCCTCGCTGCCGACAGTCCGTCAGCGGCCGACGATGCCGTGGCTGCCGGCCGACTCCTGCTCGGTCGTGGCGACGCCCTCGGAGCCCAGCGCTGGCTCGATCGCGCCGCTTCCTGGCTCGGGGGCAGCACCACGCCCGAGCTTTCGCTCCTGCGCGCTCGCGCATCTCGGGAGGTGGGAGACGCGCGCACGGCCACCCGCATCGCTCGCGAAGCGATCCTCTCCGGCAGTGGCGACGACGCGGTGGTGGCCGAGTTGCACCTGGAGGCGGGCCGCGTGGCGGTGTCTGAAGGCGACGACAAGACGGCGTCTCGACACCTGCAGGCGGCGGCGAGCCTCGGAGCGGCCGAAGGCAACCTGTCCCTGGCCGGCGAGGCGCACCTCGCCCTCGCCGGTCTCCTCGAGTCTCACGGGCAATACCGCGAGGGAGCCGCCGCCGCAGCCGAAGCGGCGAAGGCCTTCGAGCACGCACGAGACACGATCTCCGCAGCCCGCGCCTTTGCCGCGCGCGCGGTGTGCATCGCCGGAGCCGGGAAGGCGCCGCGAGCGCTCCAGGAGTTGAAGCACGCCATGAAGCGGACCCCGGACGCCGACGACCCCCGCCCTGGGGCCCTCGACGTGCGCATCGCCTTGGGGCTGATCTTTCGAGAAGCCGGAGATCGGGAAAAGGCGCGTCAAGCGCTGGCTCTGGCCGCCAAGCGCGCGCACACCCACGCCCTGGCCGATCGCGAGGCCGTCGCTCGGCTGAACCTCGCGCGCTTCTACCTCGAAGCCCTTCCTGTCCGCGGAGCCGAACGGGGGGAGGCTCTGAGTGCCGGACGCGAAGCCGCGGAGGAGTCGATCCAGCTCGCCCGCGGCGTAGGACGCCCCGATCTCGAGGCGGAGTCCGAGGCGCTGCTGGGAGAGCTCGCGTGGCGCAGCGAAGCCTGGGCGCGCGCAGCCGAGGCCCTGTCCCGGGAGCAGGAGCTGTGGACTCAGGCGGGGAACGCGGTGCGGGTCATCGACGTGGCCCTCCGGCGGGGGCAGCTGGCGAGCCGACAAGAGGACTGGCAAGGCGCCTTCGAGGCCGCGAACGCCGCCCTGAACCAGGCCCAGCGGAAGCGGCTGAACCTCAAGCTGGCGCAGGCCTACATGCTCCGCGGAGACGCGTTGCACCGCCTGGAGCGCAAGGATGAAGCGCTTCAGTCGCTGCAGGAGGCGCAGCGGATCTTCGGCTCCCTCGGCGAGGAGTACGCAGCCCAGGCGGGGGCGGCCGAGCGCCGCGCCCAGCAGTTGGTGGCGGGCCCGTAGCCGGATGAATGCGCCCAGCCGCGTCGAGCTTCGCGCCGCGGAGCCCCGCGACCACTCAGCGATCGCGGTGCTGGGCGTGGAGTCCTTCGCCCGATTCGGGGACTACCGACGCTCCATGAGTCAGTGGCTCGGGAACCCAGGCATCGCCACGTTCCTCGCGGAGCAGGACGGTGTGATGCAGGGCTTCGCCATGATCGCCCTGCTCCAGACGGAGGCCGCGCCAGAGGCGTGCGTACTCGCTGTGTGTGTGCAGTCTTCAGCCCAGGGGCGAGGCGTCGGGCGGCTCCTGCTGGGACATGCGCTCGAACGACTGGGCCGCGAAGGGGCCGAGCACGGTGCCACCGAGGTCTTCGCGGACGTCGCCGACGACAACACGGCAGCCCTCGCGCTCTTCGGGGGTGTGGGCTTCCTGGACCGTGGTCCCTCGGGCGCCACCTACCCCGGCGGCCAAGCAGCGCGGCGTCTGACGAGACCCCTTCCCCACAGCGATTCCGATACCATCCGCCCGTGCTGATGCCTCTCCCCGTGCAGCTCGCCCTCATCGTCGGCTCCCTCGTCGCCTTCGGGGTCCTGGCCATGACTCTGCGCAAGCGACAGACCTGGCCCGCGTTGCTTCTGTGGCTGGCGCCCGTCGCCCTGGCGGTGCCCCTGGCAGACCTGGCCATGGCGGGGATCGGCACCGTGATTCCGGTGTTCACCATGGATGGAGGGCCAGGAGACGGCTGGCGGTTCAGCGCTGTCTTCTTCGTGGTGCTCTGTGCCGTGGAGCTGTCGACCCAGATCCTCATGACCCGCACCGCCGGGACCGGAACCGTGCGCCGACCGGCCCAGGATCGTCCGCGCGCCACTGTGGCCGGCCCCATCCCCGACGCCCCGCCGACTCCGTAGAGACGCAGACGTTGGGCCGCCGAGGCGCAGACCGCCGCATCGATCTTCAGCTCGACCGACGCACCGAGAACGCGGTGCGGGGCGGGCACCCCTGGCTCTACCAGGACGTGCTGGAGAGCCTCGACGCCGCCCCGAAGGCCGGCGGCTTGGTGACCCTGCGGGACGCGCTGGGAACCCCCATGGGATTGGCCATGGCCGATGGGGTCGACCGCCCCGGAGCGCCGGCCCTGCGGGTGCTCAGCCTCGACCGTGACCCGCCTCCCCTGCGCAAGCTCCTCCTACGCCGGATCGCGCTGGCGCGGGAGCTGCGAGCCCGTCTGATCGACCCCGCAACGACGGCCTTTCGCCTCACCAACGGAGAGGGCGACGAGCTCCCTGGTCTCGTGATCGACCGCTTCGGTCCTGTCCTGGTGGTGCGACCCGACTCTCCCGCCTGGGAGACCCACGGGCGGCTGCTCGTGGAGGCCTTGCGCTCCGAGGGTGGCGGCGGGATCGAGACGATCCTCCTTCGACCCAAGGGGGGAGAGTCCCGGGTCCTCTGGGGAGCCGAGCCGCCGGACTCCGTCGTCATCCAGGAGCACGAGCGCCGCTACCAGGTCCGCCCCGGCTACGGCCAGAAGACCGGGTTCTTCCTCGACCAGCGGGACAACCGCAGCACGGTGCAGCGGCTCGTGCGTCCTGGGGATCGGACCCTCGACCTCTTCTCCTTCACCGGCGGCTTCTCCACGGCCCTCGCGGTGGGCGGGGCGGCTCACGTCACGTCGGTGGATCTCGCCGCATCCCTGATGGCCGACGTGCAGTCCCAGCTCCGACTGAACGGGATCCCCCTGGAGCGCCACGAGCCCATCGCCGCGGACATCTTCAAGTGGCTTCCTCAGCGGGGTCGGGCGAAGGGCCCCCGATACGATGTGGTCGTCTGCGATCCGCCGGCCCTCGCTCACAAGAAGAAGGACCTCCCCAACGCGCGAGAGGCCTACCGACGGCTGCATGCGGCCCTGGCACCGGTCCTTGCTCCCCGAGGCCTCCTCGTGACCGCATCGTGTACCGCGCGGCTCTCGGCCGACGATCTGCTGGAGGACGCGATCGCGGGCCTTCGGAAGGGCGGACGCCGGGTCAGTCGCGAGCTCCTTCGCGGAGGAGCGGGGGCGGACCACCCGGTGACGCCCGCTCTGCCGCAGCTCCGCTACCTCTCGTGCTTGGTGCTGGCTCTCGATTGATCGCCCCCGTGGGCCGTGGCTCCGGGCCGCGAACCCCTGGCAGGGTCCCATTCGAGGGCTACATTCCCCCCGATGTCGCCGCTCCTCACCCTGCCCCACATCAGCCGTGCTCTGACCGAGCGCCCGCCCCGCTCCCTGGACCTCGGGATCACGAAGCGCGCCGCGGTGGCTGCGGTCTTCAGGGACGGTGACGACGGCGCCGAACTCCTGTTCATCCAGCGAGCGTCGCAGCCCCACGATCCCTGGTCCGGGCAGATCGCCTTTCCTGGTGGACGCGAGGAGGACGTGGACCGAGACCTCGCCGCCACGGCGATCCGCGAGACCCACGAAGAGCTCGGGTTCGACCTGACCGACGCGGGACGAGCCCTTGGCCCCCTGGACCCGCTTCAAGCGCGGTCGCGCCGCAAGATCACGCCGCTGGTGATTCACCCCTACGCGTGGGTGGTCGAGGGCGAGGTCCCCTTCCCCGCGGTGCCCAACAACGAGGTCGATCACGCCTTCTGGTTCCCGCTTCGAGGCTTGGCGGACCCGTCGAGGCAGATCCGCTACGACGCCCTGCGCACCGAGGTTCCCTACGTCTTCCCAGGCATCGATCTGGGCGCAGAGCGCGTGCTCTGGGGCCTCACCCACCGCATGGTCGTCGAGATGGGGGCGCGCCTGGGCTTCGTCGATCCCGAGTCCGTAGATTCGCTCACCATGCCGCGCCCGATCCGTTAGGTTCCGCGCCATGCGACGCGCAAAGAGGAAGAGCGACTACACCAAACTCGAGCTCAAGCTGGTCCGCCAGATGGGCCGAACCTGCAAGGAGTTCGGGCTCATCGAGGACGGTGACCGGATCCTGGTCGCCATGTCCGGTGGCAAGGACAGCTACGCGCTCCTCGTGCTGCTCGACATGCTCCGCCGACGCGCGCCCGTGGACTTCGAGCTGATCCCCTGGCATCTCGATCAGGTGCAGCCCGGCTACGACGGGGCGCCACTACGCGACTGGTTCGCGTCCGAGGGCTGGGACAACGCGGTCATCCAGCAAGAGAACACCTACGCCATCGTCACGGACCACATCCCCGAGGGGAAGACGTACTGCTCGCTGTGCTCGCGCCTTCGGCGAGGAATTCTCTACAACGCGGCGGTGGGGCTGGGCTGCAACCGCATCGCCTTGGGACACCACGCCGACGACACCATCGAGACCGCGATGCTCAACATGATGTTCGCTGGCCAGTTGAAGGCGATGCCTCCGTGGCTTCGCAGCGACGACGGCCGCAACAACATCATTCGTCCGCTGATGCGCTCGTGGGAGTCCGACCTCATCGCGTTCTCGGACGAGCGGCAGTTCCCGATCCTCCCCTGCAACCTCTGCGGCACGCAGGAGAACCTCCAGCGCCAGGCCATCAAGGCCATGCTGACGGGGCTCCAGGAGCGCTACCCGCGGGTGAAGGAGTCCATGCTGGCGGCCCTCACCAACGTGCGGGGCTCCCACCTGCTCGACACCGACCTTTGGCAGAAGCTGGGACTCGGTCCTGGCACCGTCGACCCCACTCCCCGCGGCGCGAACCGCCTCCGGATCGCCGAGGGCTCCGCCCTCTGACAGGTGCGGCGGGCGCCCTCGGCTGCTTCAATCGACGCGTGCCCATCTACGCACTCCCGGACGAGTTTCTCTTCCCCGATCCACGCGAGGCCGACGACTCCGGCCTGATCGCGGTGGGCGGTGATCTCCATCCGGAGCGCGTCCTGCGGGGGTACGCCGCAGGCATCTTCCCCTGGTACTCCGAGGGTCAGCCGATCTTGTGGCACTCCCCGGACCCCCGCTTCATCCTCGAGATCGGCGACCTCAAGGTCAGCCGATCACTCAAGCAACGCCTGCGCAAGCGCCCCTTCGTCCTTCGCATGGACACTGCATTCGAGCAGGTCATCGACGCCTGCGCGCGGTCTCCTCGGCCGGGTCAGGACGGCACCTGGATCACGAGCGCCATGCGCGATGCGTACGTCCGCCTGCATGAAGAGGGCTTCGCCCACTCGGTGGAGGCATGGGAGGGGGACATCCTCGTGGGAGGGCTGTACGGGGTGTCCCTGGGCTCCGTCTTCTTCGGAGAGTCGATGTTCGCCCAGCGCCCCGACGCCAGCAAAGTGGCCTTCGCCTGCTTCGTCCGGGAGCTGAGGCGCTGGGGCTTCAATCTGCTCGACTCCCAGGTCTACACGGATCACCTCGCCCGATTCGGCGCTAAGGAAGTCCCCCGCTCTGCCTATCTGCGGCAGCTCCGAAAGTCCCTGCGCGCACCCACGCGTCGCGGTGTCTGGCGGTTCGGCGCAGACCCCTACGAGGGGTACGTCGCTGAGAATGGAGTCGCGAAGTGAGCCGTCCGGTGGTCCTCCTCGACGTCATGGACACCATCGTGTGGGATCCATACCGCCTCATTCCCGAGTTCTTCGGAACCAAGGACTGGAGGCCGCTGTTCGAAGCGCGCGACCGCTCGGCGTGGCTGGAATACGAACGTGGGGAGATCGACGAGCAGGCCTTTCTCGACCGGTTCTTCATCGACGGCCGTCCCTTCGACAAGGAGGGACTGCGCCGGCTCATGTTCGACAACTACCGGTGGCTCGATGGGATGGAGTCTCTCCTGGGGAGACTCTGCGAGGCCGGCACCGAGCTGCACGCCCTGTCGAACTACCCCGACTGGTACCTGGCTATCGAAGATCGCCTGGGGCTCTCCCGGTACCTGAAGTGGACCTTCGTCTCCTGCCTCACCGGGGTGCGCAAGCCGGACGCCGAGGCGTATCTCGGCCCGGTCCGCAGGCTCGGTCGGCCCGCTGACGAGCTCATCTTCGTCGACGACCGCACCAAGAACGTCGACGCCGCCAGGGCCGCGGGCCTGCACGGGGTCCTGTTCGAGGGCGCCGCGTCGCTGGAGCGGTCACTGAAGGAGCTCGGCGCGCTCTGACGCTCGGGCGATGGGGCAGCGATGGTCCCGGCGGGTCTCGCTCTGCCATCGCCTGGGGTGACGGTCCTGGAGGGAGAGGGCGCCTGCGACGTGTTCGAAGCCACCACGGACTTCACGCTGCCTTCTCTCCACGCGCGCCGGGCTACTCGGCGCTGATCACCACGTCGAGCTCCACGAGCCCGGGGATGACCTCGTTGCTGTCCGAGGGGTTGAGCACCAACAGGTCGGCGCTGCCGTCGCTGTCGCCGGCGTCGTCGAACCGAATGCGGAACTGCACCGAGTCGCGACCGACCTCGATGGAGTTGCGGACGGCCGTCGTCACATCGCACGCGAGCAGGTCGCCGTCCTCGCTCCCGAGAACGCAGTCTGCGCCGTCCGCCACGACCTCGGCGTCCCAGAGCGCCGAGCTGAACGCGTCGAACACGATCTCCTGGGCGTTCAAGTCCCCCAGGTCGGCGAACGGGCTCCCGTTGGTGCTGTAGTCGGGGAGCCGAAGGATGGCGGAGTGCA
This sequence comes from Deltaproteobacteria bacterium, assembly GCA_023954745.1. Taxonomy (GTDB): domain Bacteria; phylum Myxococcota_A; class UBA796; order UBA9615; family UBA9615; genus JAGSHC01. The sequence continues at coordinate 21,760 of JAGSHC010000022.1, forward strand.
CCGCGGTGTCGGCGTCGATCTCCGCGGGCATCTCCAAGGTCGTGAAGATCTGGACGCCGTCGCCGTCGGGGAAGTTGGGGTTGATGTTGTCCCCCGTGAAGAGGCCGGTCCCCTGCCCCTGGAAGCCCCGCGGGGTGTGCCCCTCCAGGGATTCGTCTCCCACGTTCTCGCTGGAGACGGTCTCCACGTCGCCACCCATTTCGTCGTCGTCGTCGTTGCTCGCACCCCCGAGGGGGCAGCCGGACAGGCTCGCGACGCCCAGACCAAGGAGAAGGACCGCAGACGAGCTCCTAAAGGCGGCCATGACGGACTCCCGGGTGTCTGGGTCGAGCCCCGAGGGATGAGGCGCCAGCTGGCGCAGCGCCTCTGCGGTACGACGAAGCTGGGCGACGTAGCGCCGGCAATGTCCGCACATCGCGAGGTGCATCCGATAGGAAAGCGAGCGCCAACGGGGCAGCGCGCCCTCGGTGTATTCGGTCGCCAGGTCCGTCATGTCCTTGCAGCTGAGCAAGTCGTCCTCCGGTCAGTGGGCGACTGCACGACTCCGCTCGGACTCATCGTCCGCTCCCTGGTAGTGCTTCTCCAGGGCTGCGCGGAGCTTGCTCCTTCCACGATGGAGCAACACCCGCTGATTGGACTCGGAAATCTCCAGGACGTTACACACGTCGACCGCATCGACTCCCTCCACGTCACGGAGCACGACGACCCGGCGCTGCCGATCGGGCAAGGCAGCGAGGGCCTTCTCGAGGACGGAGAGTGACTCGCGGGCACGCACGACCGACTCCGCGCTCTGAGCCCGCCAGACAAACGGCGGCTCTCCCCAGGCGCCGTTCGCGAGGAATCGGTCGGGGTCCACAGCGCCGCTCCGCTCGGGATCGCCCAGGGCTGAGAGCGGCAGGCTCCGAGACTCACGGGTGCCGCGGGTGCGGGCGCGGTTCGCGAGGATCGTGAAGACCCAGGTCTTCAGGGAGCTGCGCCCTTCGAACCGGGAGATGCCCTTGATCACCCCCATCCAGGTCTCCTGGACCACCTCCTCTGCGAGGGCCTCGGTCTTCACGAAGTTGCGGGCGAGCCGCCGCAGACTCGGGGACCAGGCATCGAGGAGCTCAACGAAGGCGCCCTCGTCGCCAGCCTTGAGCCGGGGGAGGATCTCGTGATCGGGAGAGAGCAGTGTCGCCATGAACCCACCAGGGAGCGGGCGCTCATCGCCGGCTCAATGGGGGGTACGGCTGAGGTCTCTCGACGGTTACACCCGTCCGCCCAGAGCCACGCGCATCCTCTTGCGAGCTCGGTGCACGCGGGTCTTCACGGCCGGAATCGACAGGCCGGTCGCCTCGGAGATCTCACGCAGGGACATCCCGCGCACGTCACGCAGGCGGAAGATCTCGCTGTACTTCGGGGGGAGCGTCTCGAGGGCGCGCATCACGGACCTGCGGATCTGCTGGCGCTCGAGGGCGTCGTCCGCCCGCACCGGCCACTCGCTCTTGGTGACTCCGGGACCCTCGACGGTGGAGAGACCGGCGATGAGCTCGAGCGAGTCGCCCACGGGCTGCTCACGCCGCTTGCGCATGCGCCGCAGCGTCGCGTTGAGGGTGATGCGGTAGATCCAAGTGCCGAAGGTGGAGCCCCCGCGGAACCCAGGGAGATGCCGCCAGGCGGCAAGGGATGCGTCCTGCACCGCGTCCTTGGCGAGCTGCTCGTCGCCGCACATCCGGATCGAGAGACCGAAGAGACGAGGGTAGTTCGCCTCCAGCAGCGCGCCGAACGCCTTCTGATCCCCCTCTCTCGCGAGAGGAAGAAGCACGTCTTCGCTAGCGGCTCCGTAGTTCATGGCGGCCTCCGCGCGCAGGTGCGCACGGAGCCTGTGTCCACCGAGATGGATTCGCGTTACGGCAAAAGAAGTCTTCGGTATCCACGCCGCCAGTAGAGGAGCGGCTCGCGATCCTCGTCGGCGCCCGCCTCCCTCACCGCCCCAATGAAGACGGTGTGGTCGCCGGCGGGAACGGCCTGAGAGACGTCGCACACGCACCACCCCACGGCGTCCTTGACGATGGGGAGACCGGAGAGAGTCCAGGCCCCGTCGATCTCGACGAAGCCCGCCGTGGGCAACCGGCCGGGCCGAGCAAAGTAATTGCTGGCCTCTTCCTGCTGTGACGACAGCACGCTCACCGCGAACCAGCCGGAGTCCTCGATCATCCCCGCAGCGCGATTGCCGTTGGAGATGCAGACGCTGACGAGCGGCGGATCGAGAGACACGGACGAGAAGCTCGACACCGTGAGGCCGTACAAGAGCCCGTCGTGGCGGGTCGTGACGACCGAGACGCCGCTCGCCCAGGAACCCAGGCACTCCTTGAATCTGTCAGTCAGGGACATGCGCGCACCTTAACTCGCTACTGCGCCGGTGGCGGCCCCGGAACGGTCGCGATGTCCATCAGGGTCTCGACCCCGTGGTTCAGATCGAGGTCCCGGTAGGCGATGTCCGGGCCGCGGATCTCCGAGGAGCGGAAGGCAGACTTCACGCGACGGGTGATGTCCGAGCTGAACGCCTTCTCGTAGCGGGCATCGAACACGTAGGCCTTCAGGCGAATGATCGTCACGAACCGCTCGCCGAGGAACTCGTCGCTCACCAAGGTGACCACCGGCTTCTCCACGTACACGTAGGCGGATGTGAGCGCCGCCTCCCGCACGATCTCCTGGGCCTTTTCGTAGTCCTCTGCGGCCGCGATGTAGAACGGAACGACCACCATCGCATCGAGCTGCCCCGCGTTCGCCGAGGCCACGGCCTCGCTGAGAAACAGCGCATTGGGGATGGTGACCAGGTTGTCGTCCAGCGTGACCACGCGGACCGAGCGGAGCCCGATCTCCTTCACCTCGCCGTAGTAGGTGCCGAAGGTGACGCGGTCGCCCACCTGGAACGGCTGGTCCATCAGCAGGATGACGCCGGCGATCACCGAGGCGAGCAGGTCCTTGAACGCGAAGCCCACCGCCACCCCGATGGAGCCGGCCACCGCCAGCAAGGCCTCGCTCTCCAGGGCGAGCACGCTCGTGCTGATGATGACGACGATGAGCAGGTAGATGAAGAACCGCGAGAGCGCGGCGACCTTCTTGAGGAGCAGCCGCCGGTCCGTGAACCGTTCGCCGAGCTGGTCGAGGAAGCGCGCCGAGAACCGGACCACGACCACGCCGACGACGAGGACCAGCAGCGCAAACGGGATGCGGTCGACGTGGATGAAGCGAACGAGATCCTGTGGGTCCATCAGCCAGCATCCTTTCCGTAGACGAAGTGGCGTCGGCGGAGCAGACGGGTGACCGCGGCGAGCCAACCCATGTCAATGCTGTAGCGGGCTCCTCGCCGGTGCAGCAACCCCAGATTGTCGAGGACCTGCACAGTGCTCTGCACGAGGTCGGGCTCCATGTTGTTCGCCTGCACGATCTCGTTGAGCGACAGCCCTCCATGGACCCGCACGACGGCGAGAGTCAGCAGGGCCGGGTCCGACAGGGGCGGCAACTGCGGATTGCTGATCACGTCGGGCAAACGCACCCGCAAGACCTTGCTCTCCACCCCGTCCACCGGCGGGTTGCTCGGGCACAGCGAGCGCGCCCACAGGGGCACCGCGACCCCGGGATTGCCCCCCGAGGCCTCGGCGAGCAAGCGGAAGTAGGCCTCCTGGGTGCGCTCCACCTCCGCCGCGGGTTGGCCCGACGCAGTGGAGCTCCCCAGAGGGCCGAAGTCCGCCGAGTACCCAGCGGCGGCCGTGCGCTTCGTCAGGAAGTCACCCAGCTCCGCGCCGCCGAGCCGGGGCAGTCGAATCACCGTGCGGAAGGTGTTCGGGTTCACCACGGTCCCGATGCGCTCCAGGAGGCGCCACGCGGGAGCGTGCACGGTCAGAACCCAGAAGTGCCGGTCGCAGGAGTCGTTCAAGACCCGAAGCAGCGAGCGCAGACCCGCGAACCCGCCGACCCTGCGGAGGAAGGCGTTCTCGAGCTCCTCGAGGAGGAACAGCGTGGGTGGGAGCTGTCGCAGCTCGCGTTGGAAGGACTCCGCATCGGAGACGCCCTCGAGACCCAGCTGGCGGGCGACGTAGATGAAGACGGCCTTCTCCCCCACCACGCGCCCAGTCAGGCGTCCGGTGCGCTGCTCGAGCCCGCCGGCAGAGCGGGCGGCCCAGTCCGTCACCAGGACGTGCTTGCCCTGCCCGCGGTCACCGACCACGAGGACGAGACCCCGGGAACCCTCTTCGCGCCACGCTGCCAGGGAGGCGTCGGCCTCCTCTGCCTGGGTGCGGTAGAGCAGCTCGGCTGCGGCAGCGGTGACGGGCTTGTCGATCTTCGACCGCGCCGTCGAAGACAAGGGCGGGGCTTCGCTCTCCTCGTCATCCTGGGAGAGACGGCGGCGGTTGACGACGTTGAGCACGCGCCCCAACAGCGTCCCCTCCTCGATGGTCCCCTGGAGGAGCTGCCAGAGGCGCAGGCCACCCAGCCAAAAGATCCCCAGCGCTGCCCGAGGGGCCCGCGTGATCAGGCCGCTGCGCGGCGGCTCCGCCAGATACCTCGTGACCGGGCCGTCGGGAACTCCCGCGACGAGGGCAGCGCGGACGTGCGGCTCGCTGAGGTGGAGGAGGAAGACGCCCAAGCCCAGGAACGCAAAGAGGAACAGCTGCGCGGCGAGCCAGGCGAGCGCCTCGGCGCCGATGACCTCTCCGATGACGTACTGGACCAAGGTTCCCAGGAGGAGCCAGAGCAGCAGGAGTCGCTCGGCCCGCGCGACCAGCGGCCAAGCAGGGACGGAGACGGCCACGAGCGCAGGGCGTCGCTCGCTCGCCGGGGCCACGGCGAGACGGAACAAGCCATCGACGAGGCGGAACAAGACCCCGATGCGGACGAGGATCAACAGGATCCCCAGCTCGGGCAGGCGGTCCCGTACAGGCCCCAGCATCAGCGACAACACCATCAGGTCCAGGGCCGCCACGGCGACCACCGTGACCGGCTGGACCAGGGGCCGGAAGTCCCGCTGGAACAGCTGCCGCTCCTGGCGGTTGAGGCGCAGGACCATCGGCTCCACGAGAAACGGCAACCGCGCCCTCGCCCAGAGCCCCCCGATGAGCAGCAGGATCAGCCAGAAGCTCTGCAGGATGAAGTTGAACAGCGTCTCGGGCGCGCTGAGCAGCGTCGGCAGGTGCAAGGTGGCGGACAGGCGACGGCGGAGGAGGGCCCGCAGGTTGGGCGCGAAGAGCCGCACCTCGAGGTTGATGTCCTCGAAGAGGGTGCTGGTTTGGACGCGGTCGCGTCCCGGCACCGAGGGGCGTAGCTCCTCTCGAAGGTTCTTGGCCTGCCGCAGAGTGGCGAAGGCTGCGTCGCGCTGATCCTCGGTCGAGGCGAGCCGCTCCTCGATGGCGTCGTTCATCGAGGAGAGCGCCACCTCCCAGTCGTCGAGGGCCGCGACTCCCGTCGCCCGGTCTGGACCGTCACCGAGCCCACTGACGAAGATCCGCTCCTTCTCAAGGGATGCTCTCTCCTCGAGCGTCTCGGAGCGGTTGGCCCGACGCCGAGACTCCGCCTCGTCCAGCGCCTTGACCGACGCGGTGGCTGCCTTGCGCAAGGTGGTGAGCAGGTTGTGCAGCGCGACCCAAGCCTCGACGGCGCGCCCCCGGCGCAACGACCCAATCCCGGTGGGGGTCAGCAGGATGGCGTCGACCTCCGCGGTGAGGTTGCGCAGCTCCCCCGACCACTCAGCCTCGTCGCTCTCGAAGGCCTCCACCGCCGCGCGGTGGGCGGTCCACTCCGACTCGGCCGCGGTCTGGGCTGACGCGACGCTCTCCAACAAGGCAGCGAGCTGACGGCTCCGCTCGTCGGTGGCCTTGGCCGCCGCCTCCTCGGCCTCCCGCCGCGACTCCTCTGCGCGCTCCGCTGCCTTCTTCGCCTCCTCGTCGGTTCGCCTCTCCCGATGGCGCCGGACCGAGCCCATCATCGCTTCGGCGAGCTCGAGCTCCAGAGCCGCACGACGAGCCCTCAGTTCCAACACCTCACGCCGAAGAGCCGCTGGAGTGCCCGGCTCCGCAGGCGCGGAGAGGCCAAACATCGTCTCGGCCACGACCCGGGCGGTCGCTCGCTCCTCCACCTGCCGCGTCAACACGTCCGCGCTGAGCGATGGCGGCGACGAAGCCGCCTCGGCGATGGCTGCCTCGATGGCAGGGATGGCCGTCCCTCGCAACCAGGAGGCGAGGGCCGCATCCACCTGGATCATCTCCGTCGCGGGCAACAGGGGGCGCATCCTCTCGAGTCGGTCCGCGGCCCCCGTCGCTTCACCGTCCACCGAGAGTCGCCCCAACTCCCCAGGGCTCAGAGGAGTCGCCGCCCCGGGGACCGTGATGTGACGCCGAGCGGCTCCCGCCAGCGCGTCGAGGCGTCGCACGTCTCGCTGGGCCCGTCCGATCCGAGCCAGAGCGAGATCCCGCGCCTCCCCGGGCTCCAGCTCCCGAGAGGCGAGGTCGAGCTCCGAGACGATCGCCACGAGGCGAGCCCGCTCGGCTCCGTAGCCGTCGCCGGCGATCTGCGGGTGGTCGGTCGCGAGACCGCGCAGTCCGAGGAGCAGGCGGCGCTCCAAGGACCCTGCGAGGTCTTCGGCGTCCAGGGCGCCCTCACGCGCGCGTCTGTACGTATTGAGGCGTGACTCGCTCCCGAGGGGAGGGACGGGGGCTGCCCGCTCCTTGAGACGCTCCATCTCCTCGCCGGTTGCATCGGCCAGACGGGAGTCGAGCCACCCGAGCCGATGCAGCGCGCCACTCCCCATGGCGGGGAACGCGACGTCAAGGCGCTCCGACCCCGCAAAGTACGCACGGGCGAGCTCCACCTGGGTGAGGGCAGATGCCGCGCGTGCGTCCCAGGCCGGGATGGCGGCGCGGCGCGCTTCGGCCCACAGGGCGTCGGGGTCGGCGACAGCGGGCGGCGCCGGCTCCAGGGACTCGTCGGGAGACTCCGGAGCAGAGGCAGGCTCGGCAGAAACCACCGGTGCGGTGACTCCCAGAGCCAGGACGAGCAGCAGCAGCAGCGGTCTGAGCGACAACACCGTCAGTGTAGCTGGCGCAGTGGGTAGGGCGCTGATGCAGTCACCAAAGGGATCCTAGGGGAGGATGGTCGGGAGAACCGCATCGAGCGTCTGCGAAGGCGCCGGGTGCGCGCAGCTGAAGGACTGACCTCGCATCGGGCAAGGCCCGATGGGGAACCCGTCGGCGGCGCGCCACGCCACGCTCGGGCCGGCTATCGTTGTCCCATGTGGTTCGTCGAGCTGATCCAGGACTTCTGGTTCTTCCTCAAGGAGCGAAAGGCCTGGTGGCTCACCCCCATCGTGGTCGTCCTCCTCCTCCTCACCGTGCTCATCGTGGTGAGTGAGAAGGCAGCCGTGCTGCCCTTCATCTACACGCTCTTCTAGGCGCTCCCACCCGCGCGGACAGCGCGGAAACCCTTGTGGCCCGGGCATTGCGCGGCCCCCGGATAGACCTGGAACGCGATCCTTCCCCGACCTAGGGTCGAAGGGAGAGAGAAATTCGAGACCCGTTCTTTGGAAGCCGAGTCGAGCTCCACCCACGTCGCTCACCGCTGCTGAGGCCCTCCCCACCGGAGCGGCCACCGGGTCCCCTCCCCCTCGAGTGAAGACACTGGATGCGCCATCGGGCGCTGCCCCGCCGTATCGAGCTCGGTTCAGCCTCCAGGTGGAGGGCGTATGAGCCTTGGTACGTCGTTGATTGAGAGCATCCAGAGCAAGCAAGACCTCGAGCAGTTCAAGGATCTGCACTGGTCGGGCACCTTCGCCCAGTACCTCGACCGGGTTCGCGAGAACCCCAGGATCACGCGGAACGCCTTCCAGCGGATCTACGACATGATCCTCAGCTACGGCAGCGAGGACTACGTCGAGTTCAAGAAGCGCATCACCCGCTATCGGCTCTTTGATGACCCCATCGACGACGGCAAGGACGCCATCTTCGGCATCGACGTGCAGCTTCAGAAGCTGGTCCAGGTGCTCAAGGCCGCGGCCATGGGCTACGGCCCCGAGAAGCGGGTCATCCTGCTCCACGGCCCCGTGGGCTCGGCAAAGTCCACCATCGTGCGGCTGCTCAAGAAGGGGGTCGAGCAGTACTCCCGGGTTCCCGAGGGCGCGCTGTACACCTTCTCCTGGAAGGACGAGACCGTCGAGGGAGGCTGGCTCGACGACCCGGTGCACGACGACCCGCTCAAGCTCATCCCCGACGAGGTGCGGGCGAGCATCGCGGCCGAACTCTCCAGCGACGACTACACCGTCGTCATCAAGGGCGAGCTGAGCCCCCTCTCCCGCTTCATGTACAAGCGCAAGCTCGAGGAGTACGACGGCGACTGGTCGCGGGTCATCGAGGATGTGCGCGTCAAGCGCATCGTGCTCTCCGAGAAGGACCGCGTCGGCGTGGGCACGTTCCAGCCCAAGGACGAGAAGAACCAGGACTCGACCGAGCTCACCGGCGACGTCAACTACCGCAAGATCGCCCAGTACGGCTCGGACTCGGACCCCCGGGCGTTCAACTTCGACGGCGAGTTCCACGTAGCGAACCGCGGACTCATCGAGTTCGTGGAGGTGCTCAAGCTCGACGTAGCCTTCCTCTACGACCTCCTGACGGCGAGCCAGGAGCACAAGATCAAGCCCAAGAAGTTCCCTCAGTGCGACATCGACGAGGTGATCATCGGGCACACCAACGAGCCCGAGTACCGCAAGCTCCAGAACAACGAGTTCATGGAGGCTCTGCGCGACCGCACCATCCGCATCGACATCCCGTACTGCACGCGGCTGTCGAACGAGGTGCGCATCTACACCAAGGACTTCAACAACGAGCGCATCGTCGGCAAGTTCATCGCGCCGCACACGGTGGAGATGGCGGCCATGTGGGGAATCCTCACGCGGCTGGAGGACCCGAAGAAGGCGTCTCTGTCTCGGCTCCAGAAGCTCAAGCTCTACAACGGCCGCTCCATCCCCGGGTTCACCGAAGACAACGTCAAGGAGCTCCGCAAGGAGGCCCGCCGCGAAGGGCTCGAGGGCATCTCGCCTCGCTACATCCAGGACAAGATCAGCAACGCCCTGGTGAAGGACAACCACAACACCATCAACCCCTTCATGGTGCTGAACGAGCTCGACGGCGGCCTCAAGCACCACTCCCTGGTGAGCGACGAGGAGACGCGCAAGGTCTTCCGGGAGCTGCTCGCGGAGGTGAAGAAGGAGTACGAGAACATCGTCAAGACCGAGGTCCAGAAGGCGATCTCGGCGGACGAGGACGCCATCTCGCGCCTCTGCTCCAACTACATCGACAACATCAAGGCCTACACCCAGAAGGAGAAGGTGAAGAACACCTTCACCGGGGAGTATGAGGACCCGGACGAGCGGCTGATGCGCAGCATCGAGGACAAGATCGAGATCCCCGAGGCGCGCAAGGACGACTTCCGGCGCGAGATCATGAACTACATCGGCGCGCTGTCCCTCGACGGTCGGTCCTTCGACTACCGGAGCAACGAGCGCCTGCATCGGGCCCTGGAGCGCAAGCTCTTCGAAGACCAGAAGGACTCCATCAAGCTCAGCTCGCTGGTGTCCAACGCGGTCGACGAGCAGACCCAGGAGAAGATCGACGTCGTGAAGTCCCGCCTCATCCGGGACTACGGATACAACGAGGAGTCCGCTGCGGACGTGCTCCAGTACGTCGCTTCCATCTTCGCCCGCGGCGACAGCGAGTAGCCGGCTTTGTCCGCCACCACCCGAATCGAGCGGGACGTCCGCCGCTTCAAGGAGATCGTGCGGGGCCGCATCCGCCGGGACCTGAAGAAGTACATGTCCTCGGGCGAGCTCATCGGCCGCAAGGGCAAGGACCTCGTGTCCATCCCCTTGCCGCAGATCCAGCTCCCCCGCTTCCGCTACGGCGACAACCAGGGAGGCGTCGGTTCGGGCAAGGGCGAGGAGGGAGACCCGGTCAGCCAGGGGGAGGACGGCGACGGGGACGGAGCGGGCCAGGCGGGCGAGAGCCCGGGTCAGCACATCCTCGAGGTCGACGTGGGAATCGACGAGCTCGCCGAGATCATGGGCGAGGAGCTGGAGCTTCCCAAGATCGAGCCGAAGGGCTCGGCCAACGTCGTCGCCAGCAAGGACAAGTACAACAAGGTGGCGCCCCAGGGTCCCGACGCGCTGCGGCACATGAAGCGCACCTACAAGCGGGCGCTCCAGCGGCAGATCGCCGCGGGCAGCTTCGACCCGAAGAACCCCAGCGTCGTGCCCGTGCGCGGAGACATGCGCTACCGGTCCTGGACGGTGGACGAGAAGCCGGAGCGCAACGCCGTCATCCTCTACATGATGGACGTGTCGGGCTCCATGGGCGCTCTCCAGAAGGAGATCGTGCGGATGGAGGCGTTCTGGATCGATACCTGGCTGCAGAGCCAGTACGACGGGCTCGAGACGCGCTTCATCATCCACGACGCCGCGGCGCGGGAGGTGGACCGCGAGACCTTCTTTCACACGCGCGAGAGCGGCGGCACGCTCATCTCGACGGCCTACACGCTCTGCCAGAAGATCATCGATGCGGACTACCCCTCCTCGGAGTGGAACATCTACCCGTTCCACTTCTCGGACGGCGACAACTGGAGCGGCAGCGACACGCGCACGTGCCTGTCGCTCCTCCGCGAGCAGATGCTTCCGAAGGTGAACGCCTTTTGTTACGGGCAGGTGGAGTCCGAGTACGGGTCCGGGCAGTTCCTCAAGGACCTCAGGGGTGAGTTCGGTGGGGAGGAGCCGGACGACCGCGTGATCCTCAGCCGGATCGCGGACAAGGACGGCGTGATGGACTCCATCAAGACGTTCCTCGGGAAGGGCAAGTAGGCCATGAGCGACTCGATGTTCGACATTCGCTACCGAAAGGGACTGCCCGACGAGCTGCGTCGTATGCAGGACCATGTCCAGACCATCGCCGCGGAGGCGGGCCTCGACTTCTTCCCCGTGGTCTTCGAGATGGTGGAGCCCGAGGAGATGTCCATGCTCGCCGCCTACGGCGGCTTCCCGACGCGCTACCCGCACTGGCGGTTCGGCATGGAGTTCGAGCAGCTCCAGAAGAGCTACGTGTATGGCCTGAGCAAGATCTACGAGATGGTGATCAACACCGACCCCTGTTACGCCTACCTCATGAACTGCAACGCCGCCGTCGACCAGAAACTGGTGATGGCGCACGTGTACGGGCACTGCGACTTCTTCAAGAACAACATGTGGTTCGGCCACACGAACCGACGGATGCTCGACGTGATGGCGAACCACGCCACGCGGATCCGGCGAATCATCGACAAGTTCGGCACCGAGCGGGTCGAGCAGTTCATCGACTGCTGCCTGTCCGTGGAGAACCTCATCGACGTGCACGGAGCCGCCATCCAGCGGCAGACCGACGACGAAGACCCCATCCGCGCCGCGCTCAGGGCACAGCAGCAAGACGGCGCCGCCCCGGAGCTGCCCTCTGCGAACCACTTCAAGGCCGACGTCGACCGCAGCTACCTCGACGAGTACGTGAACCCGCCCGACGAGGTCATGGCCCGGCGCGAGCGCGCGCTCCAGGAGAGCCTCCAGCCGAAGCGGCACCCGTCCCATCCCGAGCGGGACGTGCTCGGCTTCATCCTCGCGAACGCGCCCCTGCACGGCTGGCAGGCCGACATCCTCGCCATCATTCGCGAGGAGGCGCTCTACTTCGCCCCGCAGGGCCAGACGAAGATCATGAACGAGGGCTGGGCCACGTTCTGGCACACGAAGCTGATGACCGAGAAGCTCGCGTCGGCCGACGAGATCGTGGACTACGCCGACCATCACTCCGGCACCGTCGCCCAGAGCCCGTACCGCCTGAACCCCTACAAGCTCGGAGTCGAGCTCTTCCGGGACCTCGAGGCCCGCTGGGACACCGGGCGGCACGGCCGCGAGTACGAGGACTGCGACGACATGGCGCGTCGGCGTGACTGGTTCGTCGATGAGCGCGGGGGGCTGCAAAAGGTCTTCGAGGTGCGGCGGATCTACAACGACCTGCAGTTCGTGGATGCCTTCCTGACCGAGGACTTCTGCCGGGAGAACGGGTTCTTCGCCTATGGCTACGACACCAAGAACAAGCAGTACGTCATCGAGTCGACCCAGTTCGCCGAGGTGAAGAGCAAGCTGCTCGACCAGCTGACCAACTTCGGCCAGCCCATCATCGACGTCGTGGACGCGAACTTCGAGAACCGAGGCGAGCTGCTCCTCGCCCACAGCCACACCGGCTCGGATCTGAAGGTGGACTGGGCGGAGACCACGCTGGCGAACCTCACGAAGCTGTGGAAGCGGCCCGTGGCCCTGGAGACCCGCCTCGACGGCAAGCCCGTGCGGCTGCGCCACGACGGCAAGGAGCTCGTGCGCAACACCATCGGCGAGACCTGAGTGAAGGAGCCGTCCCTCGGTCGAAGCCTCATCGATGCGCTCAAGGAGGGCGCCTCTGGGGAGGTCGTGGTGGAGAGGGCTGGGCTGCGCGCGCGAGCCCGCGTGGCGGGAGCAGGGCTGTATGGCTCCGAGCTCGAAGGACTCACGGTGGAGACCGAGACCCGCGGACTCGGCGGGCGCCCCGCGCGGACCGAGCGCGTCGTACACGGGCTCGCCGAGCGGCTCGACTACCTCGGCGAGCCCCTCGAAGCCCTGGAGATTACGCCCTCTCATGGCCGCGGGCAGCTTCGCACCCGGCGTGACCGCGTGCGCGATGGGGAGTACTTCGAACTGGACGTGCAGGATGGAGATCGGGTGGACGTAGGGCGCGTTCGCTACGACCGCGAGGCTGGCGAGCGACGCAAGCAGACCCGCAATACCGGTCACGGAGTCCTTCGGCGGCTGGTCGACGATCTCGCCGAACTGATCGACAACGCCGACTCTCCGACGCAAGACTGAACGTCTTGCTCCTCACCCCTCGATTCCGTGTCGCCGCACTGCTCGCCCTGCTGGTCCTGGTCAGCGGATGCCCCCGCACGGGGACCACCGACTCCGGCGACGCACCGGCCCCCCTGAGGGAGCGGCTGGTGGACAACTTCTCGGACGCGCAGCTGCTCGTTCTGCTCGATGCCTTCGAGTACGAACCCAGCCTCGTGGACGAGGGCTCCATGACGTTCGACCTCGAGCCCGGGCGCGTGATGCTCTTCAATCGGTTCGAAGGCGATCTGCAGCTCTACTACGTGATGACGGGGGGCCAGTGGACCCACGAGCAGATCAACGAGTGGAACCGAACACGGCGTCTGTCCCGCGCGTACCTCGACACCGAAGGCGACCTCGTGCTCGAGGCGGACCTGTTGTCGCTGGGCGGGATCACGGAGCGCCAGGTGGTGTCGTTCATCGCGGTCTTCGAGAAGGCGCTGCGGCTGTTCGTGACCGAGGTCGCGAGTCAGGGCTTCGAGGGCACTCCCGAGGAGCTGCCGACCGAGCCCGAGGGCGGCTGGCACTGACACTGAGGGGGGGCGCCCCCGCGCGGGGGCGCTCACTCGGCCGCCTCGTCCGCGCGAAAGCCCACCGGGTCCACCGGTAGGTAGCCCAGCTCCTTCAACGAGACCCAGGTCTCGTCCCCGAGAATCACGTGGTCGGCGACGTCGATGCCCAGGAGCGAGCCTGCCGCCGCGATCCTGCGAGTCAGAGCGATGTCCTCCGCCGACGGCGTCGGGTCCCCCGAGGGATGGTTGTGGGCGAGGACGACGCTCTCGGCCGCCTCGAGAATGGGGACCCTGAAGACCTGGGAGACCTCCACGTGCACCCGGTTCGCTCCTCCCCGAGCGACCTCTTCCAAGGAGAGACGGCACGCGCGGGCGTCCCTCGCGAGGACCCAGAAGTGCTCCCTGCGGGCCCGCCGCGCTCGCCCCCGGAGCATCTCGAAGACTTGCCCCGGGTCGGTGATCCGCACGCCCCGTGGGACCGGACGCTCCGCCAGGCGCTCCACCATCGTCATCGCGCAGAGGAGACGGCGGGCCTTGGTGGGGCCAATCCCCGAGATGGTACGGAGTCGCCCCTCGGTCATGTCGACGAGGCGCGCGAGCCCTCCGACGTCAGCGAGCACCACGCGGGCGAGATCGAGCGCGCCGAGGCCTGGAGCGCCCCCCCGCGTGAGAAGGAAGGAGAGAAGCTCCGCGTCGCCGAGGGCGCGCGGGCCCACGAGCGCCAGGCGCGCGTCGGGATCGAGGTCGAGCACAGGTCCTCCTGAGTGGGGACCCAAGGAGGGAGCACGGTCCATGCCAGACCCGGAGAGCGCGGAAATCGTTGGGTTCTGAGGTTGCTCACGGGGCTCCGTGTCCGGGGTGTGTCCGGGGAGCCGGACACACCCCGGACACGGCCGGACACGCAGCGTGACGCTGCCTCCACATCAGGCGGATACGCGCCCTGACTCGTGGCCCTGCGTGGGGTAGCATCGCCATCCGCGCCGACGATCCGTCGCGCATCGAGAGGTCGCAGAGAACCCAGTGTCCGTCGTCTCCGCCACTTGCTATGAGCTCCTCGGAGTCCCCGTTCACGCCTCCCGCTCGGAGCTCGCCGAGGCGTGGAAGCAGGAACGGACGAGCCTCCAGAAGCGGCCTGACAGCTACACCAGCGAAGAGGTCGAAGCGCTGTGTGCGCGCCTCGACGAGGCGTTCGCGATCCTGAGCGACCCGGAGCAGAGCGCGAGGTACCGGGCGTACGTCGCGCAGCAAGATGGCACCGCTGCTCCGTGGAAGCCCGCGGACTTCATCGGAACGAACGTCGCTGCATGGGGAGCGCGCTCCACCCAGATCCCCGCTCCCGCTGCCGTCGCCCCGGAGCTTCCCGGTGAGCCCCCGGCGCCGCTCGAGATCCCCGCCGACCCACCGCCCTGGCTGGTGGCGCGCGAGCCCCACCGCGAGCCCGTCGAGGCCCTGGTCGAAGAAGCGGTGCAGGCCCTCGCGGACCAGACGGCGGCCCGTGCACCGGCCGAGGAGCCGCCTGTCATCGAGGACGCGGCGGACGCCTTGGACCCGGACACGGTGAACACGTTCGATGAGTGGGGTGCCGCTCCTGACGACTCCGTCCTGGCGCGCACCGTCCCCATGGGACCCGCGGCCGCCAAGCCCCCCCCGCCGGATCTGAGCTCCCTGACCCGCCTCGCCGGACGTCGCCCAGTGCGCACGATGCCCCCAGTGCGGACGCGTCCTGCGAGCAAGCTCCCCCAGAGTCCCGACGAAGACTGATCGGGCCGGGCCCGCTGGCTACCAGCCGAGCAGGGACTCCATCGCCGCCACCTCCGCCGGCCGCCCGAGGATCACATCCTCGGTGTCGCTCCCACCCCGCCCTGGGCGACGCACCATCGTGAGGCCCGCCTCGTCCAACAAGCAGCGAGACGCCATCAGATCCCACGGCTTCAGCCCCGGGTCCACCATGACGTCCAGCCCACCACGAAGCACCTGCGCGTGCCCGAAGGCATCCGTGTAGCCCCGCACGTAGGGATGGTGCGCAAACAGGGTCTGTAGCTCAGCCTCACAGTGAGACGACGCAAACTGCGCTGCGTCGCCCATGCCGACCAGGGTGCGACCCGGCGTGGGTGGGCGCGGCCGCAGGGCCTTCCCATTGAGGGCAATGCCCTGCCCTGCCGCGGCGCCGTACAGCTCGCCGAGGGCAGGAAGGTTGAGGACACCGACGAGCACCTCGTCCTGGGCTCGATCCCAAAGAGCGATCAACGTGGCGAAGAACGGCAGCCCATGGACGAAGGAGATGGTCCCGTCGATGGGGTCCACGACCCAGGTGAGATCGGCGTCGGGGGAGTCGTCGCCCTCCTCTTCACCGAAGACGGGGATGGAGGGGGTGAGCTCACCGAAGACCTGTCGCACGGCACGCTCTGCCTCTCGATCCGCCACGGTGACCGGGGAGCCATCGCCTTTGATGTCCGCCCCGATGGGCCCTCGGCGGTGGTGTCGAAGGAGGACGGCCTCGGCGGCTCTGGCAGCCTCGATGGCTACCCTGAGAAAGCCCGCTGGATCGCGTTTGGAACTCATGTAGTCTCCGCGCCGCCAAAGCTGCGGCACCCCGGAGTCTCCCAGATGAATCGTTCGCTCGCGTACTTCCTCCTCCTCGCCCTCCTCGGGCTTCCCGTCCTCCCTGGCTGTCCTTCGGGCGGAACCGGCGACGACGACGACTCGGTGGACGACGACGACGACGATGACGACGACGACGGAGCCAGCGATCCCTGCGACTCCGTGACGGACATCACCGCGAACCTCGACGGCACCCCCGTGACAGGTGCGACGACGTCGGCCTCCGGCAACGCCCTGACGGGCTCCTGTGCTGCAGACTCCCCCGGAGCGGGAGAGGTCGTCTTCTCGGTGACGCCTGCGACCAGCGGTCTCATCACGGCCACGACGGACAACGCTCTCACCGACTTCGACACCGTGCTCTACGTGCTGACGGACTGCAGCGACGAGAACACCGAGGTGGTCTGCAACGACGACGCCGCTCAGGGCAACACCAACTCGATCCTCCAGTGGGACGGCGACGCCGGGACCACCTACTACATCGTCGTCGACGGCTACGAGGCCACGGGCGGCTTCGAGCTGACGGTGGATCTGGCGGTCTGTGGAGACGGCGCGGTCGCCGGCGACGAGCAGTGCGACGACAACAACACCGACTCTGGCGACGGATGCGCGGCCGACTGCACCTGGGAGTGCGTGGACGACAGCAACGAGGACGACGACGACGTGGCGGGTGCGACCTCGCTGACGGGCGCGACGTTCCCGACCACCGCAGCGGGCCAGGTGCTCTGCCCGAGCGACTTCAACGAAGAGGTCGGCGTGTACGGCGACTGGTGGGCCGTGGACGTGGCCGAGGGCGAGTACGTCCAGGTCGATGTCGCCGGTGGAGCGACCCTCACGACCACCTGCGCGGACCAGACCCTCAGCGCCGCCCTCCTCGACGCGGACCTCACGGCCTTTGGCGGTGGCGACACCACCGAAGGTGAGTGCGTCTCCTTCGCCGCCGAGCCCGCCGCCGGCACCTACTACATCGCCGTCTTCTGGGATGACCAGACGGTCGCTCCCCAGGACTACGAGGTGACCGTGGACGTCGGAACCTCGGTGTGTGGTGACGACCTCCAGACCGGCGTCGAAGAGTGCGATGACGGCAACACCGACGGCGACGACGGCTGCTCCGCGACCTGCGTCGAAGAGGACGCCACCTGCACCGTGGTCGCGGCCACCGAGACGAACATCGACGGCGCCTCTCTCACCGGCGACACCACCACGGGCACCGACGACCACGCCCCCCAGGCCTGCGGCCTCGCGGGCGGCGCGGCTGAGGACGTCTACAGCCTCACGGTCACCGAGGACCAGGCCATCATCGTGGACCTGCTCAACCCCGGGACGGCCTACGACACCACCCTGTACGTCCGCGAGAACTGCGTGGACCCAGGAGCCGAGATCGCCTGCAACGACGACGCCGGTGGCGAGCTGAGCAGCACGCTGTTCTTCGACGCCCTCAAGGACGTGACCTACTACATCTTCGTGGACGGCTACGAGGCTGAGGTCGGTGCCTACGAGATGACCCTGACCGCTCCGGTCTGCGGCGACGGCAACGTCGACATCAACGAAGAGTGCGACGACATGAACGGGACGCCCGCCGACGGCTGCGAGAACGACTGCACCATCACCCCCATCTGCGCTTCGGCGGAAGACGAGGACCTGGGCGCGCTCTCCAGCGGGGACAACACCGCCACGGTGACCCTCGTGGCCGGCGCGGACGACCTGCCGGACCTCGACTGCTCGAGCCCCGGCGGCGGCGACTACATGCTCCGCTTCGAGCTCACGACCGCCGGCGACGTGACCATCGCGTACTCGCAGACGATGCCCACCGATGCCCAGATTGGCGTCTTCACCGACGACGTGGACTGCACGGTCGGCATCTGCAACGACCCTGTCGGCGAGCCCACGGGCAGCTTTGTGGTGCCGGGACTCGGTGTCGGCGAGCACTTCATCGTGCTCGAGGCCTGGGAAGACGGCGGAGAGGGCGACGTCGCCCTGACGATCACGGCGCCCTAGACCGGTCTCGGGGGGCCTCGGCCCCCAACCGGGCGTTCAGCTCACTCGGATGGTGCCCAAGGCCCAGGACGAGTCGGCGTCGAGGCGGTCCATGTCCACCTCGGGCTGCTCGGCGGTGGCGGTGCGCGCCTTCACGGCGACGTCGTAGTCACCGGGTGCGTCGGGCGTCCAGGGGATGAACCACGGCGTCCACACATCGGGCAGGGGCCACCTCTCCCCGCGGTCCCGAAATGCGCGCCGCGCCTCGTGATGCGACTCCAGCTCCTTCGGGATGGGCAGCTTCGCGGTGCGCCACGGCTGGTCGCGGCCCCCGATGCGCACCTGCACCTTCTCGATGGCCTCCCGACCGCCGAAGGCCACGCCTCGAAGGATGTGCGGTCGGATCTCGGTGACGGCGATGGGGTTGGTGCTGCGCAGGTCCGGGCTGAGGATCTTGCTGCCGAGCTGCACCGTGCCGGCGTCGGTGCCCGCGCCGGTGTCGACCTCGTGGTTCCCCCACGGCTCGTCCCGGCGGGTGATCTCGATGCGGCGCGGCCACTTCACGTTCTTGAAGCCGTAGCGGTCCGGGACGATGAGTCGCACGGGGCCCCCGCGGGGATGGGGGATGGCCTGACCGTTGAGATAGAAGGCCAGCAGGGTCTGCCGACCGTCCGCGGTGTCGAGGTCCGCGATGCGCAGGTTCGCCGTGAAGCCGTCCGGGGAGTGCACCCGCAGCCGCTTGGCGTTCGGAGCGATGTAGGCCTTGAGGAAGCGGGTGAGGGGTACGCCGGTCCAGACGGCGTTCGAGGCGAGCCGGATCTCGGGCCCGTCGCCGGAGCAGCGCATGGTCTTGAGGAGGGCGACCGACCCCTGGGACGCCGCGCTGGCGAGCACGTCATCGCGGGTGATGGTCACCACGGAGCGGGCCGCGTCGCCGCCGATCTCGAGGGTGAAGTCCTCGCCGTCGCCACGCCACTCGAGGGCGTTGATGTCCGGGCGCGTCGCCGCCGCCACCCAGAACACGGGGTCGCGCTTCTTCGCATCCCACTTGTTGTAGAAGACCGAGGAGTCCGTGAGGAACGGGATCTGCTCGTCCCACAGGTCCGGCGTGTCCGCCAGAAGCCACCAAGCCGTCGCCCCGCCCAGAGCCAGGGTTGTGGCTCCCGACGCCAGCACAAACCGCCTCGTGGGTCTCCGCACTCCCAGACGTCTCCCTACGGCCAGGCAGCCGGCAAGTAGTGGCTGCCTCGGGCCCACTTGTAGCAACCACCATTGCTACCGCCTCCGCCGCCGGGCAGGCAGGAGTCCTCGCCCTGACACGCAGCGAAGTCCAGCCCCGGGGTCAGCGGGGTGACCCAGCACCAGGGCTCGCTGGCCTCCTGCCAGTAGCAGCCGATTCCCTCGATGGCTGTGCAGGAGGCGTGGACCGTCGAGTCGAGCTCGGTGGGGAGGTTTGCATCGCCGGCAGAGTCGTCGTCGTTGGCGGCGTCGTCGTCGTTGGCGGCGTCGTCGTCGTTGGCGGCGTCGTCGTCGTTGGCGGCGTCGTCGTCGTTGGCGGCGTCGTCATCGTTGGCGGCGTCGTCATCGTTGGCGGACGAGTCGTCGTCGTTGCCCGAGGGGCATCCCAATCCAAGGGTCGCCATCAGCAAGAACATCAGCAGTCGCAGTCGCATCGGAAGCTCCTTCACATGACGCACCGGCGAGCAGCCGCGCGTTCTTCCCGTCTCCAGGGTACAGCGTGGAAGAGCTCGCGGCCCCTACTCCCCCAGCCCCAGCCCGTCGAACCAACCCAGGACGAGGTCGCCCACCCGGGCAGCGGCGGCATCACTGAAGTGGATTCCATCAATCATCGCGCCCCAAGACCCGTCGCTGGCGATGCGGTCCCAGCTCCGACCCAGGATGTAGTGCGCGAAGCCAGCCGCGGCGAGGAGACGCCCCACATCCCTGAAGGAGCCTTCGTAGGGGCGGCTGGCCTCGGCGTTCAGCGGCCACACAGCGGCGTGCACGTCGAGGAGAGGAGCCTCGAGGCGCTCGGCGTGGGCTCGGATGCTGTCGTTCCAGCGGCGCACCAGCTGCTCGGCGGGGTGACTCTCGTCCGCTCCGAGGGGCGGGATCGTGCACAGGGCGAGGTGGGGGGTCGCCGCACGGAGGCGGTCGACGAGGGCCGTGTACTGCTCTTGCGACCAAGGGAGGTCGGGCGTGTGGGGCAGGGTGTTGTCCTTGACGTACTGGCGGGCCCGGTCCGGCCGCTCCGCGGCCATCACGTCGTTGCTGCCGATCATCAAGACCACCGCCGACGGCATGCAGGCGAGGTCCGCGTCCAAGCGCTGCAGCAGGTTCCACGCCTGCTGCCCGTTGACTCCTCCGTTGGCGACCCCCACTCCCTTCGGCGCGAGGTGCGCACGCAGCGGACCGACCCAATCGGCGCCGATGTGTCCGTGGGTGAGGGAGTCACCGAGACAGAGGAGCACGGGGGTGTCGGCGTCCCCATCGCGTCGCACGGCACCCGGCGGTCCCGACGCAGGACGAAGGACCCGCCAGAGCGCGTAGCCGAAGAGGGAGAGGAGCAGGAAGGGAAGCCCTGCGGCGGCGAGCAGCCAAAGCATGCCCCGAGGATATCGCGCGGCTGCCTGAGCTACCGTGGGCAGCCGTGAGGCTCCCCCAGACCGTTGGTGACTACACCCTCCTGCAGCAGCTGGGATCCGGCTCCTTTGGGACGGTCTATCGCGCGCGGATCGAGGGCGACCTCGGCTTCTCCCAGGAGGTGGCGGTCAAGCTGGTGGACAGCCGGCTCTCGGCGGATCGCCCCGACGTCATCGTGGCCCTCGCCGACGAAGCCCAGTTCCTCGCGCGACTGAATCACCCACACATCGTGGCGGTGCGCCGGTTCCAGCGGGTAGAGCATGCGTTTCTGGGCGAGGTCCATCTCATGGAGATGGAGCTGGTCCGCGGGGTTCCCCTGAGCCGACTCCTGGCGAGCGTGGCCCTCGAGAACACGCGACTTCCCGTGGATGCCGTGCTCTCCATGGTCCTCGAGGCGGTGGATGCGCTCGTCTACGCCCACGACCTGACGGACCCGCACGGCAAGCCCATGGGTCTGGTGCACCGCGACCTGAAGCCCGACAACCTCCTGGTCGGCAGCGATGGGCGGCTCAAGGTGCTGGACTTCGGGATCGCGTGGGCCGAAGAGCGCAGCGCGCAGACCACGGGCACCGGCATGGCGAAGGGCACGCCCATGTACATGGCGCCCGAGCAGGCCCGCGGGGAGGACGCCGACCCGCGCGGGGACCTGTATGCCCTGGGGACCATCGCCTTCGAGTGTCTGACGGGCGAGCGGTACGTGGCGCTGCCGAAGGCCGCGCGCGTCGATCTGCCGATGATCATCATGTCCGTCGCCACGACGACCTTCGAGTCGCGCGTGGGGGTGCTGGAGCAGGCCCTCGCCGAGCCGGAGCCCCGGGGACGCGGTCTGTCACCGGAGCTGGCGCGTCCCTGGGTGGAGTTGCTCGGGCGCATGCTGGCGAGAGAGAAGGCGGACCGACCGTCGGATGCCGCGGCCGTCGCGCGCGCCTTGGACGATCTGGGCGCCGCCTGGAAGCCCCATCTGGGACGGCGCTACCTCCAGGCCGCCGTGCGGGACCTCGTGCCCGCGCCGCCGGACACCCAGGCGGAGACGGTGGAGGCTCAGGGAGCCGGGGCCGCACCTGGACCGCTGCACGGGTTTCGGGCCGCGTTGGGCGACGGAGCCGCCGAGCCCACTCGCATCAGCCCGGTGGAGGAGCGGCCGGTCGCCAGTCGGCGGTCCGGGTTCATCGTGCTTGCCGTGGGCTTGCTGCTCGCGGTGATTGGGATGATCGCGGTGGCGACTCGCGAAGGGCCGTCCGAGGAAGGCGGCGACGCGGAGGCGGCGGACGAGCCAGTGGTCGCGGCCATGACGGATCCCGAACCCACCCCCCAGGCGAG
>JAGSHC010000143.1 GCA_023954745.1 Deltaproteobacteria bacterium
CAGCGACGCGGTCATCGACGCCATCGCCTTGCACAAGGACGTCGACGGTTTTCATCCCCGCAGCGTGGGGCACCTGGCCCTGAAGAAGGAGGGGTTCGTCTCCTGCACCCCCGCCGGAATCATGCGGTTGCTGCAAGAGAGCGGCCTCGACCCTTCGGGCAAGCAGGCCGTGGTCGTAGGGCGGTCCGCCATCGTCGGCCTTCCGGCCGCGCTCCTGCTCACCCACGCCAACGCCACCGTGACCATCTGCCACTCGCGCACGCAGCGCGAGGACCTCGAGGCCGCCGTGCGCAGGGCGGACATCGTCGTGGCCGCAGTCGGTCGGGCCCACTTCCTCCCGGGCGCTTGGATCAAACGGGGCGCCGTGGTGATCGACGTGGGGATCAACCGGGTGCCGGATCCGGACCGCCCGCGGGGCCGGTTGGTCGGGGATGTGGAGTTCGACGCTGCAGCAGAACGCGCTGGTTGGATCACCCCCGTCCCCGGAGGGGTGGGACCCATGACCATCGCCATGCTGATGAGCAATACGCTGCTGGCAGCAAAGCGAGCCGCGGGCTGATCTCCACGTCACCGAGCCGCGCGACACCGAGCCGACGGCCCTGGTAGCTTTCGGCCGCTGAGGCGACGCCCGGCACCCTCCACTGGAGCAGCGATGGCTTCCGTCGACTTCGACTCTCTCAAGAAGACTCCCTTCTTCGACCTCCACGTGCAGGCCGGAGCTCGCATCGTCGACTTCGGCGGGTGGGCGCTTCCGGTTCAGTACGAGGGGATCCTCGCTGAGCACACGTGCGTGCGGGAGCAGGTCGGCCTCTTCGATGTGTCGCACATGGGAGAGTTCTTCGTCGAAGGCCCCGGCGCTGAGGCGTTCCTCCAGCGCATGACCACCAACGACGTCACTGCGCTCGTGGATGGGCAGGCCCAGTACACCGTCGCGCTCTACGAGCACGGCGGCATCGTCGACGACCTCCTCATCTACCGACGAGGGGAGGGGCGCTACCTGGTCTGCGTCAACGCCGCGTGCATCGACAAGGACTGGGACTGGTTTGCGTCCCACCACGACGCCAGCGCCGACGCCTGCACGCTGGAGAACGCATCTGAGAGCTGGGCTCAGCTCGCCATCCAGGGCCGTCACGCCGAGGCCCTGCTTCAGACGCTGACCGCCGTGGATCTGGGTGGTGTCGCCTACTACCGCTTCACCGAGGATGTGCTCGCTGACATCCAGTGCATCATCGCGCGCACGGGCTACACCGGCGAGGACGGCTTCGAGCTGTTCTTCCCCCGGGAGCACGCCGACGCCGTCTGGGCCGCGGTGTTCGGTGCGGGGGAGCCCTTCGGCCTGAAGCCCATCGGGTTGGGCGCCCGCGACACGCTGCGCCTCGAGAGCAAGTACTGCCTCTATGGCAACGACATCACGGGCGAGACGACCCCTCTCGAGGGGCGACTGAGCTGGATCGTGAAGCTCGACGCCAGTGACTTCATCGGGCGCGAGGCGCTGGTGAAGCAGAAGGCCGTCGGCGTTCCGCGCCGCTTGGTGGGCTTCGAGCTCGGTGGCCGCGGCATCGCTCGCCACGGCTACGACGTGCTGCTCGACGGCGAGGTCATCGGAGAGGTGACCTCCGGTGCGCACTCGCCCTCGCTCGGCAAGTCCATTGGCCTCTGCTACATGCCAGCGGGATCCACCAAGGTGGGCACCGAGTTCGCCGTCCAGATTCGCAAGAACGTCGTCCCGGCCGTCGTCGTCAAGACGCCGTTCTACAAGCGCCCCTACTAGCCACCACGCACTCCGCGCGACCCGAAGGAAGCCATGTCCAACATCCCCGCTGACCTGCTCTTCACGTCCGACCACGAATGGGTGCGCATCGAAGATGGCATCGCCACCGTAGGCATCACGGACCACGCCCAGGATCAGCTCGGCGACATCGTGTTCTGCGGGGACTCCCCCGAGCCGAAGACCAAGGTGGAGAAGGGCGACGTCGTCGCCGTCGTGGAGTCGGTGAAGGCCAACAGCGACATCTACTGCCCCGTCGATGGGCGCGTCGCCGAGGTGAATGAGGAGCTCGAGGAAGAGCCCGAGCTCGTGAACGCCGACTGCTACGGCCGCGGCTGGATCCTCAAGGTCAAGCTCAAGGACAACGACTCCAGCGACCTGCTCAACGCCGAGCAGTACGAAGCGATCGTCGACCAGGAGAGCTAACCGCTCTCGCGGCGTACTCTGCGTCCGTGACCCCCGACCCAAGAGCGCGTACGGCCGCCGTGGCCGTCGTCTTGCTGCACGTGGTGCTGGCCTGGATCTTCTGGACTTCCCAGGAGCTGCCTCGCGGGTTCCGGGATGAGTTCTTCATCGTCGAACTCAGCACCGACATCGCCTTCGGCGGTGACTGGCGCGCCCTCTTCCTCGGCGACTACTACCCCCCGCTCCTCCGGCTGCCTGGGGTGTTGGCACTCTGGCTCGGTGGCTCCTACCGAGAAATGCTCGCTGCGCAGGCGTTGCTGTGGCTCCCGCTCCTCGCCCTCGGGACCTGGTGGGCCGGCCGACGATTGATGGGGGAGTGGGGCGCGACCCTCGCGCTCGTGATCGTGCTCGCCGCCGCGGGTGTGCTCGATGCGCTCCATCGATTCGAGCCCAACCTGGGAGCGACCGCCGCGGGGGCCGGTTGCCTTGCCGCATACCTGTGGAGTGATGGGCTCCGAAGTCGCCGGCACGTGCTCCTCTTCGCGGCGTCACTGGGGCTTGGCCTGATGGTGGACCGCCTGGGGACGCTGCCTTGCGTGGCTCTGCCCGTGGCGTGGGCTGCGTGGCGCGGACGAGCGGATCCCGCGGTGCGACGCAACATGCTCTGGATGGGCGGGCTGCTTCTGCTGTCCGTGGGCTGGTGGTACGCGCTGTTTGTGCGCGACTACGCCAGCGAGTGGATCCCTCAGCTTCTCTCGGGAGAGGTCGACCGCACTGGGGAGGTGCTCGAGGAGCGCCCTCCGGCTGCGCTCTGGCTGTTCCACTACATCTGGATCTGGCTCGACTCCCAGGTGGGCCTCATCGGAGGATTGCTCTGCGTCGCGGGTCTCGCCTGGGCCCTCTTCCATCGAGCAGACCCGCCGATACGCGAGCTGCTCCTTTGGTTGGGCCTCGGGCTCCTCGTCTTCACCCTGATTCCAAAGCGGCAACCCTTCTACACCCTGCCGCTGCTGCCGGCGGTGGCGGTCCTCGCGTCCATGCGGCTCGCGCGTCGCGAGGGCATGCCTCTGTCGTCGCCCAGAAGGGCTGTCGCCATCGTGGCGGCGGTGCTGGTGACGCTGCCTGCTCTGTTCACGGCGCAGCCCGGGGAGGGTCTCGAGCCTGGGGGCGCTGCGTGGGCGCTGCAGAACCGGTCTCCCATGCCCGAGAGCTGGGTGGGCGAGCGGTTCCCCTTGGGCCAGCGACCTGATGACCGTCTCATCGACGTCTCCCAGCTGGCGGAGGCGCTGGACGAGGTGGGGGTGTCCGCCAGCGCTGGCGTCGCGGTGCTGAGCACGGACGGCCAGATCAGCGAGAGTCAGCTCCTCTCACGTCTCCGCATGGAGCGACGAAGCGCAGCGGTCTACGGCGTCACGGTCCATCCCGAGGCCGTGGCCGAGCAGGGCCGGAGCATCGACGTGCTCATCGACCTGCGCGCCGACACCAGCCGCTGGCCCGACAGCGCCGCGGTCATTGGGGCATACGAGCAGCGGTTCGGCTGGGAGGGCAACGACGCGCTGCTGGCCAGCATGCGGGCGCTGGGAGCGCGCATGTCCCCCGCGGGCCCCCCGATCGCCGTTGGCGACTCGGTTCTTCGGGTCTGGGTGGCGCAGCGATAGTCGAGGCGCTTCGGGGTATCGTCCGCCATGGCCTCACGCCTCCTCGCTCGCATCCTCGATGCGCGACGCACCCTCGACTACCTCGCCCTCGCTGCCCTCGGAGTCTTGCCGATGGTGGTGGCTCGCCAGGTCGGGGCGTGGGACACCCAGGTCGCGCGGGATTCGAGCGCCGGCGGGGACGCAGGAGCGATCGAGTTCGTGGGATACGCCGACGAGCCCGCGTTCCTCGCGTTCCCGATCCTCGCTCCCCTCATTCTCTTCGTCGGGCGCTGGGTCCTCGGGCGCATCGCCCCGGTGGCCGAGGAGTGGCCGCCAAGCCGCATTCCGCCCATCGTCGGACTCGTCCCCACAGCGCACCAGCCAGCTGTCTATGAGCGCCTTCGAGAGACCGTGCTCAGACCAGCCCTCCTGTTCTGGGCCCTCGGGATCACTCTGGTGGTGCAGTTCCTCGATGCACTGACGCTGCTCCAGACCTACTTCACGAAGGGTGTCCACACCGACGAGCGAGACTTCGCCGTCTTCTACCTCGCGGAGCTCGACGAGCCGGTGAGCCTGGTCGAGAACATCGTGTTTTCGGCGTGTGCCTATCTGCCCCAGGTGTCGGTGATCTTCATCGGCGCCCTCTTCTTGACGGTGGTCTTCAACCACAACCTGTTCTTCCTCAAGCGGATCTACCGGCGCTCTGCGGTGGCCGAGGGAGAAGACCCGAGGACCTGGTTCCGCATCGATCTCGAGGACGTGGACCGGTGCTTTGGCTTTCGCGCCGCCAACGACGCGTTCAATGCGCAGGTTCTGTCGCTGGGGTTCGGTGGGATCGCGCTGTCGCTGACCCGCCTGTCCCACGCTCGGGACCAGCTTGCGTCCGGCTCGGTGACCACCTTCGGTGAGGCGTTCGCGCCCCTCACCCTGTTCCCCGACATGGGACAGGCCTTCGTTCCGATCAACTGGTTCCTGGGTCTGTGCATCGTCGCCATGCCCGCCCTGGTCAAGCTCCTCCCCTTGCTTCCAGGGGTGGGAGATGACGAGGTCCGCCGAAACATCACCACCTATCTGGCTGAGTTTCTTCCGCCGGAGGAGTGGAGGCTCGCCGGAACCGACCGCGGCGAGGAGATCACCGGCCTCGCCGCGCGTTTCGCGGGAAACGCGTTCTGGCCGACGGGCAACAACCGCGCTTCGGTGTTGTTCTTCCTCTCCTTCGCGGTGTTCCTCGTCACCGCATTCGCTCCGGTGTTCGCCGTGGCTGCCATGCAGGGGATCCCCTACCTGGCCGCTGGCATCGCCTGCGTCGCGGTCCTGGCGTGGGTGCTCCAGGTGGGTGTCTTCTGGCTGCTCAACCGGAGCCTCTTCTTCGTCGACGAGCGGCTGGTGAACTTGCCGTCCACCGGTGTGCCGGAGACTCTCAGTCCCCTGCGTCGTCGGGAGAAGCTGCCGGCCGGCGTCTTCCTCAGCTACCGCCGGTCGGACGCGGTGGCCTACGCGGGCCGGCTGCACGACTCCCTCCGCGAGCACTTCGAGGACGAGCGCATCTTCATGGATCTCGACGACATCGGGACGGGCGAGGACTTCGTGCACGCCCTGGATGCTGCGCTGGAGTCGGTCAAGGCCATGGTGGTGCTCATCGGGCCGACCTGGGAGACCGTCGAGAACGAGGGGGGCCGCCGGTTGCTGCAGCAGGGAGACTGGGTCCGAGCGGAGGTGGCCCGGGGACTCGCCTCGGACATCCTGGTCGTCCCGGTTCTCGTCGGGGGGGCGCGCTTTCCGGACGTCGACGATCTCCCGGAGGAGCTGCGGGACTTGGGCCGGCGCAACGCTCTGGAGGTGACCGACACGCGATGGGCCTACGACGTGGGGCGGCTCATCGAGGCGCTGCGCGAGTCGCTGGAGGAGCCCTGATGCGGTCCTTCGTGTGCATCTTCGCGCTCGGGCTCGGTGTGCTCCTCGCGCCTGCTCCAGCGTGGGCCGAGGAGTGCCGGCACGTCGGAGTCGACTCCGACGGAACCGAGTGGCTCGAGTATCCCTTCGGTGGCTGCGTCTCCGGGACCAACAAGCGCAGCGACCCCTGGTTCGAGGGGATCAAGAAGGGACCCCCGAGCTACAAGGTGGTGACCCCGAGGGGCCGGGATGGGGTGCCTCACATCTTCCTCAGCAGTCAGGCCACCTCGTTCTCCTTGAACTGGATCGACAAGGACTTTCCCGCTCTCGAGGGTCGGACGCCGGTGTTGAAGTGGTCCTGGCGCGCGGAGAATCTCCCCGTGGGGGAGCGCGCGGATGTGCGTGTGGGGTCCCGCTGCGACAACGGACTTCAGGTGCTCGTGGCGTTCGACGACGGGCAGACCATCATCAGCTACGTCTGGGACACCAACGCCCCCGTAGACACGCGAACGACGGAGGGCTTCAAGTTCTTCGGTCTGGGCATCGTGGTGAAGGTGATCGTCGTGCAGAGCGGTCCCGGCTCTCTGGGGAGCTGGACCGACTTCGAACGTGACCTGGCCGCGGACTTCCAGGCGGTCTATGGCCGCGCCCCGAAGCGAATCCGCGGCTTCCGGGTCCAGTCGAACTCGCAGTACACGGGCACGGAGGCATCGGGCGTCATCAGCCCACTTCGCTTCGAGCTCAGCGCAGGCTCGGACTAAAGCAGGACCAGCCGGTGCCTGACGACGCCGTCTAGTCCTCGTACGCGTCCAACGGGGGGCAGGTGCACATCAAGTTGCGGTCGCCGTAGGCGTTGTCCACGCGGCGCACGCTGGGCCAGAACTTGCGGTCCCGGACCCAGGGAAGGGGCCAGGCGGCCTGCTCCCGGGGGTACGGGTGAGTCCAGGCGTCGCCGCTTACGCTCGCGGCGGTGTGCGGCGCATGGCGTAGCGCGTTGTCGTCGGCATCGGACGTGCCGTCCTCGATGGCCTGAATCTCAGCGCGAATGGTGATCATCGCGTCGATGAAGCGGTCCAACTCCTCGCGGCTCTCGGACTCTGTCGGCTCCACCATGAGCGTCCCCGTCACCGGCCAGCTCATGGTGGGGGCATGGAAGCCGAAGTCCATGAGGCGCTTGGCGATGTCGTCCACGCTGATGCCCGCGCTGCTCTTGAAGCCCCGGCAATCCATGATGAACTCGTGGGCCACGCGGCCGCCGCGGCCCGTGTAGACGATGTCGTAGTGACCTTCGAGGCGCTTGGCCATGTAGTTGGCGTTGAGAATCGCCACCTGGCTCGCCTTCGTGAGTCCCTCGCCTCCCATGAGTCCGATGTACATCCAGCTGATGGGCAGGATACTCGGGGAGCCGTAGGGTGCCGCGGACACCGGACCGGTCTCGCCGCCATGACTGAGGCCGGTCACCGGGTGACCTGGCAGGTGCGCCCGAAGATGCTCCTTGCTGCAGATGGGGCCCATGCCCGGGCCGCCGCCCCCATGGGGGATGCAGAAGGTCTTGTGCAGGTTCAGATGGATGACGTCCGCGCCGTAGTCGCCCGGGCGGCAGAGCCCCACCTGGGCGTTCATGTTGGCGCCGTCCACGTACACCTGGCCACCGTGCTCATGCACCAGATCGCAGATGGTCTGGATGGCCTCCTCGAAGACACCGTGCGTCGAGGGGTAGGTGACCATCAGCGCGCCCAGGTTGGCGGCGTGCTGCTCCGTCTTGGCTCGGAGGTCGGCGAGGTCGATGTTCCCTGCGTCATCGCAGGCGACCACGACGACCTTGAACCCCGCGGTGACCGCGCTCGCGGGGTTCGTGCCGTGGGCGCTGGTGGGGATGAGGCAGATGTTGCGCTCGGTGTCGCCGTTGGCGCGATGCCAACCGCGGATGGCGAGCAGCCCGGCGTACTCGCCCTGGGAGCCCGCGTTGGGCTGGAGCGAGACTGCGGGGAGGCCCGTGATCTCGGCGAGCCAGCCCTCCAGGGACCGGAACATGCGGTCGTAGCCACGGGTCTGGTCGGCGGGAGCGAACGGATGCAACCCGCCGATCTCCGGCCAGGTCACGGGGATCATCTCCGACGTGCCGTTCAGCTTCATGGTGCAGCTGCCCAGGGCGATCATGGAGTGCGCGAGCGAGAGGTCCTTGTTCTGCAGCCTGAACAGGTAGCGGAGCATCTCGTGCTCGGACCGGTACAGGTGGAACGTGGGATGCGTCATGAACTCCGACGTGCGCTCCCACTTGCTCCGCAGCTCGTAGGAGTGGGTCTGCCGCAGGCCGGCCACGGTGGGCGCCGCCGCATCGGTCTGAGCCGCGAACACTGCGAGGAGCGCGTCGACGTCGGCGATGGTGGTGGTCTCGTCGAGGGAGACCCCCACGATGCTGTCGCTGACGGGGCGGAGGTTCATCCGCTGGGCCCGCGCCTCCTCGTGGGTCGAGGATGCATCCACGCCGGTGACCGTGACGGTGTCGAACCAGTCGTCGGAGCCGAGGTCGAAGCCGAGCTCCCTCAGGCCCGCAGCGAGGATTCGAGTGAGGCCATGGACGCGACGGGCGATGGTCTTGAGGCCCTCGGGCCCGTGGTAGACGCCGTACATGCCCGCCATCACCGCCAACAGCACCTGGGCGGTGCAGATGTTGCTCGTCGCCTTGTCCCGGCGAATGTGCTGCTCGCGGGTCTGCAGAGCGAGGCGGTAGGCGGGGTGGCCGTCCGCGTCCTTGCTCACGCCGATGATGCGGCCGGGCATCTTGCGCGCGAGCTTGTCGTGCGTGGACATGAAGCCGGCGTGCGGTCCGCCGAAGCCCATGGGCACGCCGAAGCGCTGGCTGCTGCCGATGGCGATGTCTGCCCCCCACTCGCCAGGCGGCTTGAGGAGGGTGAGAGCGAGCAAGTCCGTCGCGACGGCCAGCAACGCCTTGTTGTCGTGGCAGGCATCAGCCAAGGCGCTGTAGTCGTTCAGGGTGCCCCAGGTGTTCGGGTACTGGACGAGCACGCCGAAGAGGTCCATGCCCGCGAAGTCGATGTCGTCGACCTTGCCCACGTGCAGGTCGATGCCCAGGGGAACAGCGCGCGTCCGGACCACCGCGATGGTCTGCGGGTGGCAGTCGTCTGCGACGAAGAAGCCCTTCTTCTTCCCGCGGGCGACGTTCATGGCCATGGCCATCGCCTCGGCGGCGGCGGTGCCCTCGTCGAGGAGGGAGGCGTTCGCCAGGGGCAGGCCGGTGAGGTCCGCCACCATGGTCTGGAAGTTGACCAGCGCCTCCATGCGACCCTGGGCGATCTCCGCCTGGTACGGCGTGTACTGGGTGTACCAGCCGGGGTTCTCCATGATGTTGCGCAGGATCACGCCGGGCACGATCGTGTCGTAGTAGCCCATGCCGATGTAGCTGTTGAAGACTTCGTTCTCGGATACCCAGGACTTCAGCTGCGCGAGCAGCTGGCCCTCGGGCACCGGGGCGTCGAGCTGCAACGGGCGCGGGATGCGGATGCTTGGGGGAATCGTCTCGTCGACGAGGGCCTCGAGCGACTCACTGCCAACAACGGCGAGCATCGCGGCGAGGTCGTCTTCTCGGGGGCCGAGGTGACGGTGGACGAAGGTGTCGGACGGTGCGAGAAGATCGGAGCTCATCGGGGGGCCTCGCCGATGGATGCTCCGGCAGCAGGCCGGATGCGCGGCCTATATAGAGCCTCGCGGATCCGCGCGCCACTCAGCCTCGCCGGGGGGAGTGCCTACTTGATCTCGAGATCGATGTTCGAGAGGTCGAGCTGGCCGAAGGAGGGCATCTCGTCGTCCTCGTCGCCGCCGAGCTCGATCACCGGGATCGAGTTCAGGTCCGGCTTGCCCGTGGGCTTCTTCCGGTCGAGACGATCCACCCGGTTCTTCGGCGATTGGTAGGGCGCGTTCTGCGTCACCGCGCGCGGCCGGGCGCTCTTGCGCTCCTGGAGGGTCTTGGGCACCGACAGGGCGGGCGTGTGGTCGTCGTCGATCTCGATGCTCACCAGCTCGAGGTCCTGCGACTCCAACTCCTCCACTTCCTCGTCCAGGAACTGCAGGGTGTACGCGCCGATGATCACGGAGTCGCCGTGGAACAGCAGACTCTTGTCGATGGCTTCCTTGTTGACGAAGGTGCCGTTCTTCGTCGTCATGTCCTGGATCATGAACCCAGCGACGCTCTCCCGAATCACCGCGTGTCGTCGAGACACGCGGGAGTCCAGGAGCTGAATGTCGACGCCTTCGGCGCGCCCGATCACGACGGGCTTCTGGGGGAGGTAGAAGACCCCCTCCAGCCGATTTCTGCGGTAGATGTTCAGTTGCGCCAACTCGCCACTCCGACCCCGCGTACGAACGCCCAGCGATTCTAACACTCCCAAGGAAACCGCGCCCGGCGCCACGTCCAACGGTTGGGACACTCCAGGACGATCGGGGGTGGGCTCAGCGGGGCGTGGTCTGGAGCCCGGGAAACTGGATCTGGCTTCGTGGGTCGATGCCAGACATCTCAGCCCGCGCCGCGGTGATCTGGATCGTGAACACGAAGTCCTCGATGTGGATGTACCCATCGGCGGAAGCCGCTCCCTCGGGAGGGTCCGGGAACGGAGCAGCCAATGCAAAGGCCTCCAGGAGGGCCTGATCAAACTCCGGGATGCCGCAGCTCCGTGCGATCTCGATGGCGTGCAGCGAGCCGTCCAGGTCGATGAGCCCCTTGAGACCAATCTCGTATTTCGACCTGGTCAGGGCGACCCGAGGCCGGGCGTTCGACAAGGTCTGATCGGCGTAGAACGACACCAACTGCTTCACCCGATTCCAGAACGCCGCGTAGAGGAACTCCCTGGCATTCAGGCGCGTCCGCTCCGCCATGGCTTCGTTCAGCATGTCGTTGCTGGGGCTGCCGGCGTAGCGAGTCGCCGATGCCGCGGACGGCAGCGGAGCCGCCACGCCTGCGTCGTTGGCCACGAGCCAGTCGCTCTGCTGGTCGGGGAACAGGCTGTAGTTCCCGTTGCGGAACACTGCGCGACGCCCCGACGTAGCTCCCGTCGACGGCGTCGGAACATCGACGGCCTCGGCCACCACCTCCTCGATTGCATCGTCGGGGCTGAAGGTCTCCGCCGTGAGTTCCCGGTCCACCCGGAACCGCGGGTCGACCGTCTCCTCCTCGACGGTGGAGTCGTACTCGGCGAGGTAGTCAGCCTCCTCGGGACGTTCGGGGTTCTCCGGTGGGGCGATCTCGACGATCTGGCCCTGTACCTCCTCCTCTTCTTCGACGACCTCCTCGGGCTCCTCGGGCTTGTCCGCCTTCATGAACCGGACCGACATGGGACGCGACTCGGGCGCCGGAACCTCCCGCAGCCAGGTGGCGTTCACGAACCACACGGCGACGGGCACGTGCACCACGAGCGCGACGAGCAGGCCGAAGAGAGCTGGGCCGCGCGACGAGCGCTTGCGGCGAGGGGGGACGGAGGAAGCCATTTGAGCTGACGAGCAGCATAAGTCCCCGTTGGGGACGCTGCGAACGAATGCGGATCAGCGCCGGCGACGCACTCCGAGGGTCAGGACACCGAGGAGGAGCGCCAGCAGGGAGGCGTCCTGCGGTGAGGCTGCGATGCTGTTCTGGCACTCGTCCGTGCAACCGGGTGCCTGACGAAGCTCGTCGGGCTCTTCGCCGTCCACGCAGAGGGGCTCGAGGGCGAAGTCCTCCGCGAGGGCGAGACGGTCCGGCGCGATGAAGGCGTACATCGCGGAGACCGCGGCGGAGGCCGTGGGGACGTGGGGCTGTCCTACCCGCTGGTCTGCCGACTTCGCGGTTCCGTCCTGGTCATCGACGCCCACGAAGACGGCTCCGAGGTGGTGAGTGCCCGGGGTGGTCAGATCCGTCACGAGGCGTCGGAGCAGGGCTCGGGCCTCAGACTGCACGAGGCGGCCTCCCTGCGCGGAGCGCCACCGTGCGCCGCTCATCAGGGCGATGGCCTCGTCTCCACGACCATCGGTCTGCAGGGTGATGGCGTCCGTGACGCGAGCGTGCTCCTGGTCCACCCAGTCGTTCATTGCCTGGGTGATGTACGCGTCCACCTCGGCCGCCTGCTCGGCAGGATCGGGGCTCGCGGCAAAGGCAAACCACCACCCAGAGGCCACCGTCGGGGGGCTCGGCCAGGCGAGGAGGGCGGCATCGCCGGTCCAGGTCGTTCCGTCGTAGTCGGCGGCGAGGATCAGTGCCGCCAGCTCGTCCGCCCGCGCCTGCCATGCAGCCACCCGCGGCTCGTCGATGCACAGGGCGTGCGCGGCGGCGATGGCGGACACGAGTCCCAGCCGCGCGAGGTTGGTCGACATCAGCGTCGCCTGGGAGCTCTCGCTGCCCCCTTCGAAGGAGGCGCAGGGCCGCAGGGCCTCCCAGTCGCCGCTCGCTCCGGCGCCCACACCCGCGCTGACGTCGTAGGCCTCTCCGTTCGCGATGCTCTCGTAGAGCGGCCACCAGACCGGGAAGCCTGCCTGCGGCTCGACCGTGAGGGCCGGGTGATCGTCGGCCACGCAGCCGGCGAGGAGGTCGGCGGCCGTGGACAGCGCGGTCCAGGTGGACGCCAGCGCCCCCCGCGTCGTCGGGTCGTTCGCTCCGAACTGGCCGTGGCGCCAGAAGCTCCAGGCGGTCAGCCCCACCTGGGCGATGTCGAGGTCGCTGCGGTCGGTGATCCAGGCGCCGGGGAAGGCGGTCACGACCCCGTCATCGACCACCGGAGCCGTCAGCTGCTGTTCGACAAGCCAGCGCTGGTGCGCGCTCACCGCGTCGTAGTCGCCGGCGAGCTCGAGGGCGAGCTCAGTCCACGCGCTCTCCCAGGGGCGGTCCACGTGGAACCGAGGCTGCGAGGCGAGCGACGCCGCGAAGGAGCCGGTCTCCTCGTCGGTCACGGTGACGACGCTGCGGGCCCACTGCGCCCCGAAGTCCTCAGTCAGCGATGCGAAGAGCCCGCCTGCCTCCGCCGGGAGGGTGAGGCCGGCGAGGTGTGCGTCGGCGGCGAGGTTCGCGTCGGCGAGGAGCGTCTCGTAGCCCTTTGCGCGGGCCCCCTCGAGGGCTCCGACGCTGGTGACCAGCTCGGCGGCGGCAGAGACGAAGTAGTCGACGGCGCCTCGATCGACGGGGCCGTCGTCTTTGAACTCGACTGGCAGGCTGAGAGCCACATCGGTGTCGCAGAGGCTGGCGAACCCGCGCGACGTGCTGGCGGCGTCGAGGTCGGTCTGCACGGTGTCGAACGCGCTGAGGTTGCCCACTTCGCTGCCGCAGTCGTCGAAGGCCCCGATGTGCACCGCGGTCTCTCCGGCGCCACCCAGCGTCACGAAGGTGCCCTGGAGTCCGGCCGTCTCGGCCTCGACCTGAGGCGCTCCGGTCTCTTCCCACCCCTGCGCGGTCCAGTCCAGACCGGCGAGCTCCACCAGGGCGGAGGAGGGAGCCTCGGCGAGGGAAGCGGAGATCACGCGGTTCCCCCCTGCGTCCCACCAGCTGCCCCAGTCCTGGCCTGCCTCTCCGCTCACGTGAGTGTCTGCGTAGACGACGACCCAGGCCGCGGTGACGGGGGAGGAGTCTTCCCGTTCGACGACGGTGCGGTGGAACAACACATCACCGCTCGCGCCGACGGACTGAACGACCCGGAGGCCGAGGTCCTCGCGCGTCGACGTGGTGGTCGCGGTCGCGCCCGCGTAGGACTGCCCGTGGGTCCAGGCGTCATCCCGAAGCCAGCTGAACTCTGCGCCGCCGTCCGTCGCGAGCCAGAGGCCCACAAAGAGGCCGTCGGTCTCGGCCGCGCCGAATCGCGGCAGGGTCCGAGCATCTGCCGACGCCGTGGTTTGGTAGCGCAGGAGGGGAGCACCCAGAGGGGACGGCCACAGCAGCTGGGTCAGCTCGCCCGTCGGGGCGATGCCAACCGAGAGTCCACCGTCGCCCACGATCGCGCTCATGTGGGTTGCGCCCTCGGTGGCTTCGAGCCGGTCGACCTGCGCGAAGGCAAGTCCAGGGACGAGGAAGAGCGCGGGGAGAAGCCTGAGAATCACTGGGTTTCCTCTGTGGTGCCGGAGCTCGCCTTGGCCTTCTTGACCCCCGCCACCATGGCCATTCCCTGGGGGTCTACCACGACGCGCTTGGGCATTTCAGGCAGCTCCCACTCGACCACGGTCACGGGGCCCTCGAGTTTCACCATGCGGTTGAGGACCTTCTTGGGGCTGTAGACCAGCTCCAATGGGAGACTGATGGGCAGTGGGTCGTCGACCTGGGTCACCTCGACCCGCACGATGCCTGCGGTCTTGTCGATCTCGGTGGCGACCTCCAGGCGGGGGAGCTTCGCGCCGCTCGTCGCGAGCTTCACCAGCTCCACGGTGCGCTCCGAGCCCACCGTTCCCAGGGCTTCGACCAGGACCTCCTGAGAGAGCCCGACGCCGGACGCTCGATTCACGAGGGTGTTGATGGTGCTGGTGAAGGGCCCTCCCCCCAGCTCATCGATGAGGGAGTTGATGAGCATCGGCCCCCGCCCCCATGCGTCGAAGAGAAACTGGCGGTCGGCTCTCGCTCCGAGGGCCATGGGCACCCCGAACTGATGGCCCTCGACCGCGAGGTCACGCAGGAGCCGGGTCTTCTCCTTGAGGGCGCTCTTCTCCAGGGCGCCGCGCACGTACGCGAGACCAGTCCACCCAACGATCGCCTCGGTGATCCAGAGATCCCGGTAGGTCTTCGGTGGAACCATGTGGCCCCACCACTGGCGGGCGAGGTTCATCACCTGAAGGACGACGCCGGCCTTGAGCCCCTCGACGGCGTAGCGGTCCATGAACCGGGACTCGATCACGTCGAACGCAGGGGGGCTGATCACCGACGAGACGAGCATTCCCGAGGGCTGCTCGATGAACGCTTCCCATGGATGGACCGGGCCGGGAGGGAGGCAACTCCAGAGGCCGGTCTGGCCCTCGTTGCTGATCTGCCAGTTGTTGTAGGGGTGACCGGTGGTCTGCACGACGTGGAGAGTGGAGTAGGGGTATCCACCCCAGAGGTTCGACACCGCGGCCACCATTCCGGCGCCGGCCTGGGAAGCGTTCTTCAGCTCCTCCTGGATGTGTCGGGGAACCCAGGTGATCACCCGAGGATTCACGCCCTCGTCGGCCTTCTTGCTGCGCACCAGGTCGCCGACGACCACCATGAGGGTCCGAATGCCGCCGGGCTCTTCGTAGGTGAAGTGCCAGCCGTCCTTCTCCTTGCGCTCTTCGATGAGGTCGCCGGGCGCGACGCCACTGATGAATCGGGGGAGGTGCAAAACCACCTTGCTCGCGAAGCGGTCGATCCGGGTGCTGCGCGGATAGAACGCCCAGGGGCCGATCTCGTTGAACGAGGTGTCCGGGGGGCCGATGGGAATGCCCTGGGTGACGGCTCCGCCGTACTCGATGCGCAGATTGACCTGCTCGCCGCGGGCGACCTTCTTCGCCAGGGGCACGATCAGGCGGTTCTTCCGATGAATCGCCGCGAGGGAGTTGCCGTCCTGGTCAGTGACCCTGCGGACCTTGAGCTTCGGCCGGTCGGACTGCCCCGTGCACAGGTTCCGCTGGCTCTCGAGCTCCAACACCACCGTCTCGAGCCCGTAGGGGTTCAGCGAGACGATGCCGAGGTCCGCGATGACGTCGGTGTCGACAATGTTCCGGCCGGCCTTCGTCGCAGTCGGGAAGGTCATGTCCAGGTCGATGAACGCGATGTCGTACTGGGGGTTGCTCGCTGAGTGCTCCCCGAAGCTCGCGAGCACCGACACCAGGGGCGGGGCGCCGCCGCGGCTTCGCGAGCGGTACCAGGCGGTGGTCTCGCCCTCCATGAGGGCGCCGCGGTTGTTGTGGTAGTAGCTGAGCCAGCTCGGAGGCCCGTCGCCGCTCATGCGGAACTCGGCGAGGAGGTGTCCGCCCTCGGCGCCGGCGTACAGATCCTGCAGGCGGTCGACGAGAAGGTGCGGGGTGCGCCGGGTCCACTGAGGGTTGTCCAGGAGCTCCTGCCGGGTCGTATGGATTCGGAACGCCGAGCCGCCGGCGTCGCTGCCCTCTGCCCACTCGTGCTCGCCCTGCAGGTCGTCGAGGGTGAGGTCGGAGAACCGCAGCCAGGCCGCGTTGAACGGCTGTTCGAGCGGACTGAAGTCCGTCATCACCTGCCAGTTCGTCGTCTCGACTCCCGCCGGGATCCGGACATCCAAGGTGCCGGTTCCCTCGAAGAGCAATCCCACGACCCGGCCGTCCTCTCGGGCGATGGGCTTGAAGCTTCCCTCCTCGAAGGTCGCGAGCATTCCGTCGCGGTCCAGCACCTGGCCCGAGGCGGGGAACGTGCGGCTCGTGTCGAGAGTCGTCGCGTCCAACTTCGTCGCAGTCGCGACGATCTGCTCCGGTGTCGGAGCGGCCAGAGCGCGGTTCGCGGGAACCGTCAGGCCCAAGAAAAACAAGGCCACGACGAGCGTGGCGGAGAGGCTTCGGCCTGTCATGATGCGGGGCTCCCTCCCGTGAGGCGCCGCATGGTAGCAGTCAATCACCAGCTGTCTTCTCAGCCCCTCGCTGGTCTTCTCATCGAGGGCTCCGTCGATCCCGCCATGGCCGCGGCTGCGGCCGCGCTCGCCCAGGGGAGACCCTGCGAGGAGCTGCTGGACGACGTGTTGCAAACGGCGTTGTCGCTGTGCGGCCTGGAGGCGGCGGGGGCGAGTTGGAGTCATGCGCTTCTCTCCGTAGGGGCGGTGGCGAGCCTGCTCACCCGCTACGGACCGGATGTCGCTGCGCCGGCGGTCGTTGGGGTCGCTGGGTTCGTGGCGCACGCGCGGCCCACGCGTGCGCGCACCGTGCCCGCCGGGCCTGGTTCCTGGCCCGGAACACCGCAGTGGCTGGATCTCATCCGTGCTGGCGACCTGGTGGCCGCAGTGCGTGGGTTTCGCGCCGTCCCCGCGGC
>JAGSHC010000299.1 GCA_023954745.1 Deltaproteobacteria bacterium
GCCGCGGGCTTCGAGGTGCGCGTCATCGACGCGGCTGCTCGACACTTTCAAGGTGACGACGACGACATCCTCGCCACCATCGAGTCCTTCGGGCCCGATGTGGTCGGCGTGGGGCTGTTCACCCGATGGATCTGGCACGCATACCGCATCGTCGACCGACTCAAGGGCACCGGGCCCCTCCTCGTCGCCGGCGGCGCACACACCACGGTCCGGCCCGAGGAGACGCTGCGCCACGGCTTCGACGTCGCCGTGGTCGGCGAGGCAGAGGAGACCTTCGTCGCGCTGGTCCGCGCCCACACGAGCGGCGCGTCCCTCGGAGACATCCCCGGGCTCGTGCTGCCCGGCGACACCGGGCCGGTGAGGACGAAGCCGGCAGGGTTCCTCGGCGACCTGGACGCCCTCGCCTTCCCCCAGACGGCCCAGCACCTGTTCGACCCCGCCTGGTACCACCCCGACGGGCGCACCATCGTCCCCGGCGGCCTGCTCACGAGCCGTGGCTGCCCCGCGCGGTGCACCTTCTGCGCGAACTACGTCACCGGCCGCGGCTTTCGGTACCGCTCGGACGAGAACGTCGCCGCTGAGCTGCAAGCCCACCACGACGCCTTCGGCTCTCGCTTCTTCCCCTTCTGGGATGACGCCCTGACCGCCCACCGCCGGCGCCTCGAAGGGCTCTGCGAAGCCATCGGTGCCCTGTCCTTCAATCCGCGCTGGAGCGCAATCACCCGCGCCTCCATGGTCACCCCTCAGCTGCTCGCGACGATGCGCGACGCAGGGCTCGTCCACGTGAACTTCGGGGTAGAGAGTGGGGACGACCGCATCCTGAAGGTCATCAAGAAGGGCGTGACCACGCAGCAGGTGGAGGACGCTCTGCGGATGGCCAAGGACGCCGGGCTCAAGACCGCGGCGAACTTCATGCTCGGCTTCCCCCAGGAGGGGCCGACCGAGCTGCGGAACACCCTGCGCTTCATGAAGCGCATCGCGCCTCTGGTGGATACGTTCAGCACCCTCGGCGTCGCGGTCCCGTTCCCGGGGACACCGCTGTACGAGGACCACGTGGAGCGGTTCGGCTTCGCGGACTGGTGGCTCGATGAGGCCTACAGCCGCTACACCGAGGCTCCGCCCATCGCCGACCGGGAGGCGTTCCGGCGCTACTACGTCGACGACGCGAACCTCGATCTCGACTTCTTCGGCTACGACGACGCGACCCGAGCGGCGATCCGCGAGTGCCTGGTCTTCAAGGCCGAGCACAACCTCGCCCAGATGGGCCTGCTCGACGACCCCGTCTTCGCCCCGGATCCACTGCCGGCCCCCGCCGCGAGCGCATGACCGCCAGCTCTGGCGACGACTGGGACCATCCGGAGACGATGCGAGCCTGGCTCGCCTTCGACGCCGCATCGGATCGTTATCGCTCGGTGAACCAGGCCCTGGCGAGCCACGCAGCCCTCGCCGACCTCGATGCGCCGAGGATCTTGGACGTGGGGGCGGGTACCGGAGGGACCACCGGCGCGCTCCTCCCGTTGCTCCCTCCCTCGGCCGAGGTGGTCTGCGTCGAGCCTGCAGCGGCGATGCGAGAGGCCAGCCCCGTCCGTGATCCCCGCGTTCGCTGGGTCGCGGACCTCCCCGACGACCGCTACGACCGGGTCGTCTGCGGCGCCTCGGTGTGGCTGCTCGGTCCTCTCGCCGAGGTGATCCCCCGACTGCGGGCCCGACTCGCCCCCGACGGCGCGCTTCTGTTCGCCATCCCCGCGGGCTACCTCGGGGAGCCCGACCCTCCCGGCGGGGGCGCCGACCCCTGGCTCCGGGCCCCGGTGCAGCGCCTCATTGCCGGACG
Source organism: Deltaproteobacteria bacterium (assembly GCA_023954745.1). Lineage (GTDB taxonomy): Bacteria > Myxococcota_A > UBA796 > UBA9615 > UBA9615 > JAGSHC01. Next base: position 1,832 of record JAGSHC010000299.1, read on the forward strand.
CACCGCCGCTCCTGAAGCCACCGCCCCGTTTCCCGACCGCGCGGGACTGGAGCAGCTCCTGGTGGCCGCCAATCTGCGCGGTGAGCCCTGGCAAGTCACCACCCACTGGACCCTGGCGTCCTACGCCGCGTGGCTCGCCCTGCCACCCATCTCCGCCGTCATGAACCCCGAGCTGTCCCGCGAGGAGCGGCGAGCGCGGTTGGACGCCGCGGTCCTCGACGGCGATTCCGAGTCTTGGCGCGACGAGACCTGGCTGGGGTGGACGGCGTGGGCGTGAGCGGCGAACGACACCCCATCCCGGACCGGCTGGAGCCGTTCCTCGACAGCGGCGACCTGCTCGACGACCCCGAGCGGCTGCGTCGCCGCTTCGCCCGGGAGGGATACCTCTTCGTGCGCGGGCTGCTCCCTCGGGAGGACGTCACCCCGATGGCGGAGTTGGTCTTGCGCACGGCCATCCAGACCGGCTTCGTCGCTCCTGATGGGACTCCGCGACGAAGCACCCCGCCGTACGACGATCCCGAGTACGTCCGCCTCCAGCAGGTCGCCTACCCGTCGGTCGAGATGGACGCGATGCGGCGGCACCCGCGCCTTCAAGCGATCCTGCGCGCCCTGGTGGGAGACGACATCGGGATGGGCCGGGGGGACATCGTCCGCGTGCGGGCCCCGGGAGCACGCACACGCCCCCACCAGGACCGAAACTATCTCCCCGGCGACCAGGCCCTCGTCGCCGCGTGGTTTCCCTTGTTCCCATGTCCCGTCGTCCACGGGCCCATCGCCGTGCTCCCCGGCTCGCATGTCCATGGACTGCTGCCCCACGCTGGGCCGGTGCGCTCCGAGGAAGGGGTCGCTGAGGTCCCGTCCGGCGTCTGGCGCTCCAACGACTTGTTCCCTGGAGACGCCGTGCTCTTCGGGGACTTCACGGTCCACCAGGGCCTGCCCACGACCGCGGAGGTCACGAGGCTGTCCGTGGACTTCCGCTTCAGCGCAGGGGGCGGGGTGCCCCCATCCGCGTTCGGGTCGTCGGCCCAGGATCAGTAGGCCTGAAGAGCCGACCTGCTACCACCTTGGCCGTGCTTTGCGTCGACCTCCGGCTGGACCGACTCCGTCCGGAGTTCAGGCTCCGGCGCGGTACCAGAGCACTCCGGCCGCGCAGGCTGCCAGGACGAGTTCGACCAGAACCAACATCCACTGTTTCTGGTTCGTGCCGTCCACGGCCAAGCCGAGCAGACGGGCGAACAGCGCGCCGACCATGAACCACAACACCAACCAGGCGAACGTCTCGAGCAGGGGCCGCAGGGTGGTCCGGAGCGCCAGGAAGACCCCCACCCCCAGCATCATGCCCCCCTGAATTCGCTGCTCGATGAGCTTGAAGAGGTCCTCGGCAGGGCCCGGGTCTCGGAGCAGCGCGGGGTTCACCGACAGGGCGAGTCCCAACAGCGCGAGTCCGATGCCGATGATGCGAAGCCAGACCATGCGTTCCTCCCGAAGCTCCCGCTCGCCGGGAGGAGTCAATGGTAGGACCCATCCTCGGGTGCTGAGGGCTGGTGGCGCCCAAAGCCAGCGATATGGCGTAAAAGGACAAGACCTCAGCGGTCGGTGCGGACTAGGCTCACCCCCAGAGGAGGTCAGCAGTGGCGGGCAACCGGACGTATGCAATCGGCGAAGGTTGGAAGGGCATCCTGGCCCATGCGGGAGTCAACTCTCTCGATGTTCTCCGGCGCGCTGCGCTCCCGGCGGATCTGTTGAACCGGGACAACGTCGAGCTCACCCCCGAGTCGTTCTTCCGATTCTTCGAGGCGCTCGACGCCCAGGTTGATGACTCGAGCTTCTGGGTCCGGCTGACCGAGGCGATGAGCCCCGAGTACTTCACGCCGCCCATGTTTGCTGCGCTGTGCAGCCCGGATCTCGCGACTGCTGCCGAGCGTCTTTCCCGGTTCAAGCCGCTCATGGGACCCATCACCCTGGACGTGCGCTCCGGGGGGGACGGGCTCGAGCTCACCTACCGGTGGAAGGAAGGCAGCGGCACGCAACCCGCCTACATCCACGGGATGGAAGCGATGTTCGTCACTCGCCTCGCGCGCCTGGGAACCCGGCAGAGAGTCTGTCCTTCCGAGGTCATCGTCCCCGAACTCCCCCGGGACCCGCAGCCGTTCGAGGACTATCTGGGCATCCCGATGAAGCGGGGAGAGCTCATTCGCGTGAGGTTCGCCTCCTCGGACGCACAGCGGCCATTCCTCACGGCAAGCCGCGCCATGTGGTCGATCTTCGAGCCCGAGTTGGGCAAGCGCCTCGCGGACCTCGAGGGCGACGCCACCTTCGCCGACCGCACCCGCGCGGTGTTGATGGAGGCACTGCCGAGCGGTCAGCTCGGCATGGCGACCGTCGCACGCCATCTCGGGGTGAGTTCCCGGACGCTTCAGCGCCGGCTCAGGAGCGAGGACACGAGCTTCAAGGCGCTCGTGGACGCCACCCGGGAGAGCCTGGCGCGGCACTACCTCGGTCGGACGCACCTGAGCGCCACCGAGATCGCGTTCCTCCTCGGCTTTGACGAGCCGACTTCCTTCTTCCGGGCCTTCCAGCGTTGGACCGGGACGACCCCCGAGACGGTGCGGCGGCAGCTCGTGGGACAGCCGATCCCCTCTGCCTGACGCCTTCCCGGCTTCTGGCGCCTTTGGGTAGTGGATTGGCGCGAAGGGACATCGGATTGAGGTCAGCACCCTCCTATCTTCGGGGTGTGAGAGGCTGAACCCGAGAGCCCACGTAGGAGTCCGTGACCATGACCAACACCAAGAGCTTTGGACGCAAGGGCTGGACACCGGACCGGCTCGGCTCCCTCGAAGGGAAGACGTTCCTCATCACCGGCACCACCACGGGCACCGGGTTCCAGGCGACGAGGATCTTCCTGTCCAAGGGAGCCCGGGTGGTGATGCTGAACCGGAACGCGGAGAAGGCGGCCGCGGTGGTGGCCACCATGAAGGAAGAGTTCGGCAGCGACACCGACGTGAGGTGCGTCCTCATGGACCTGTCGACGCTGGAGTCCGTGCGCCGCGCTGCGGCGGAGATCCTCGAGACCGTCCCCCGAATCGACGCGCTCATCTGCAACGCAGCCATCGCTCAGGTGGCCAGGCAGGAGCTCACGGTCGACGGCTTCGAGAGCCAGTTCGGCGTCAACCACATGGGACACTTCCTCCTGTGTGGATTGCTCTTCGAGCGGATCGACCAGTCAGCGGGGCGCGTCGTCATGGTCGGCAGCCTGGCGTACAAGCAGGGGCTCAAGCGCATCAACTTCGAGGACCTCGAGTTCGGCGAGAACTACAGCGCCTGGGACTCGTATGCGCAGAGCAAGCTCGCGCAGATGATGTTCGGCTATGAACTGCAGCGCCGGGTGGCTGAGGCGGGGAAGAGCGTCCAGGTGCAGGTGTGCCACCCCGGCGCGTCGAGGACGAACCTGATTCAGGGCGACAACATCAGTCTCTTCCTGAGGGTTGCCTGGGCGGTGATGGCACCGCTCATCGCCCAGTCGGCCGAGAAGGGCTGCTGGCCCGAGGTTCTCTGCGCGACAGAGGCAGGGCTGAAGTCGGAGGCGCTCTATGGCCCGACGAAGCGCGGCGAGACGGTGGGTGCCGTCGATCAGGGTACGCTCGAGGATCTCGCGCTGGACCGGGAGGCGGCGTCCAGGCTCTGGGAGGTCAGCGAACAGCGGGCCGACCTGCGCTTCTCGGTGTAGGAGAGGCCGCTCGCTGCCGGGGCGACACCGGTCGGCGTCCGAGAGAATCGAGGGCGCTCAGTCCCAGAAGGTCAGGGTCAGGGTCTGCACTCCGGTGCCGTTGCGGCCCGCCCAACCGATCGTGCGACCGACACCAATCCACAGGTAGGTGTCGTTGCTGTAGTCATTGGCCGACGCCTGGAAGTCGGCCTCGTCCCCGTCGATCTGGAAGAGGTGTGGGTCGGTGACGTCCCCCGTAGAGGTGCTGCTGTCCCAGGCGAAGTAGCCGTCGCAGACCGTCGCCTCGACGAGGTCGCCGGACAGATCCGTCGCGGGTCCGAAGCCTGCGAGGATCTGCGGCTCTCCGACGTTCACGCCGAAGTCGTTCTGAATCACCTGGACACCGTTGTTCCACAACTGGACCTCCGTGTCGTTCGCGAACTCGCTGCCATCGCCGCCCCAACCGTTGTTGCTGGGGGAGTTCCCGATGTTCAGGGCCCAGTTGTCAGACATCGCGGGGGGCAGGTCGACGTCCGCGGTGGCCACCATGGCCGTCCAGTTCGCCATGTCGGCGCGGAGCACCAGGCCGCCCGAGGTGGACACCACGGCGAGCGGGTCACCGTTGTCGCAGCGGGTCGCGCCCGTCCAGAGATCGACGATGCACTCGCTGAAGATTGTGGTGTCGCAGGGGCCATGGTCTTCGGCGACGAGGCCATCGCCGGCGACGATGTCCCTTCCCATGGCGTCGTCGCCGTATCCGGCAAGAGCAACACCAGCGAGCAGCGTCGAGGCCGCGAGGGCGGTCAGGGTCAGCGCGGGACGATTCATGGGGGTCTCCTGCGGGCCTGGCTGATTGGGCCCGCCCTTGCCAACGACTCTGGCCGAGCACGCGGCGGCAGACACCCTTCACAGATCTGACACCCGGCCACACCCCGGTCGGTCTCCTTCCGCCTGGGTCACCCCCCAGTGGCCTGTGGCTCTCCCTGGCCACCAAAGTCATCGGCAGGAGTGAGTCTGCGCGCAGCTCCTCGAGTGTCCGCGACCGCCATGGTGGGGCTCCGGGACCGGCTCGCGATCCAGTCAGCGGCCGCGCAGCTTCGCCCACGACTCCCGGGTCACCTCCCAGCGCTCGGACTGCTTCGCGCCGCTGTGGTGCTCCTGGTGGTCCAGGTCCAGGAACTGGCCCCCCGTCTTCTCCTTGATCCGTCGGGAGCCGACGTTGTCGCTCGAGTGGAAGACCACCAGCCGCTCGACCCCCTCCTCGAAGAAGACGTAGTCCTGAAACGCAACGACCGCCTCGGTCATCAGTCCGCGGCCCTGGTACGCCGGAGCGATCCAGAACCCCCGGCCGTCGGAGTCCCCGGTGTCGCTGCGTCTCCACTCCAAGATGCCGATGGCCTGGTCACCGAGCTCCCTCAGAGTCAGGGCCCACAGCATCACTTCCCCGCGGGCGACCTTCGGCATGGCGATGTCCCGCAGCCAGTGGATGGCCCCGTCCGGTGGAAAGGGCCAGGGAACCTTCAGTGACATGTGCTGGATGACCTCCCACGAGGAGAAGAGCGC
>JAGSHC010000291.1 GCA_023954745.1 Deltaproteobacteria bacterium
AGATCTCCGCCCCCGCAGACCGCCCCGACCCGCCGGGCACGGACCTGTGCGACGGCTCGAAGTGGCGCAAGTTCGTGCACTCCCTGGGCTCCGAGGACTCCCTCGGGGTCGCGCGCGGGATGCTGGCTCGCTCCGGCTTCATGGGCTGCGACGACAAGCGCATCACCGTGGGCTTCTACTCCGCAGTCACCCTCGAGAAGGTCGTGCCGGAGCTCGACGACGAAGGGGTGATCGCGTCCCTCGCCGACTGGTTCGGCGCCGCAACGACCCTCGACCTCGTCCTCGACACCGAGGGGGTCTCCGGCCGCTCTCTGGCCGAGGAGATCGACCGCATCAAGGCCGAGAAGACCGCCATCCTGCGCCGCGAGGCGCTGAACTCACCCGCCGTGACGGTGACCCAGGAGGTCTTCCCCGGCGCGAGCGTCATCGGGGAGCCACGCATCCCCGCCATCCAGGAGATCGCTGATGTCCACTGACGAAACCGGAAGCCCCCCGCCCTTCGACCTGCAGGGCATGTTCTCGCAGATCATGGATCAGGCCGAGAGTATGAAGGGCCGCATGGAGGACGTGCAGTCCCAGATGGGCGACGTCACTGTCGAGGGCCAGGCGGGCGGAGGGCTCGTGCGCGTCGTCGCCAACGGCCACGCAAAGCTCAAGTCCATCAAGATCGACCCCGTCGCCGTCGACAAGCGGGACATCGAGATGCTCGAGGACCTCATCGTCGCCGCCGTGAACGACGCCTTGAAGCGTGCCCAGGGCGCGGTCGAGCAAGAGCTCGGCAAGGTGACCGGCGGCATGGACATGGGCGCCATCGGGAACCTCCTCGGCGGCCTCGGCCAGAAGTAAGAGCGCCGCTTTGGCTCAGGACCCGGGGGCCGACCCCATCGCACGCCTCGTGCATCACCTGTCGCGCCTCCCCGGCGTCGGCGGGAAGACCGCTGTGCGACTCGCGCAACACCTCGTCCGTGACTCCGAGCTCTCCGGTGCCCTCGCCGAGGCGCTCGCCGCGGCGCGTACGGATCTCGTGCAGTGCTCGCTCTGCGGCAACGTCGGCACCGACGATCCATGCCGCCTCTGCACCGATCCGAAGCGAGACGACGGCATCCTCTGTGTCATCGAGCGCAGCCAGGACCTCGAGGCGATCCTGCGCAGCGGCGGCTACGACGGCCGATATCACATCCTCGGAGGCGCCCTGTCCCCTCTGGACGGGATCGGGCCCTCGGAGCTGCGGGTCCGCGAGATGCTCGGTCGCCTCCAGGACGGTCGCGTCCGCGAGGTCATCCTGGCCACCAACCCCACGGTCGAGGGCGACACCACGGCCATGTACCTCGCCCGGCTGCTCGAGAACGTGGGGGTGCGGGTGTCTCGCATCGCCCGGGGCGTGAGCGTCGGCTCGGAGCTCGAGTACACCGACTCCAGCACCATCAGCAAAGCCATCGAAGACCGTCGCGAGCTCTGAGGGTCCGCCCTCCTCGCGCTCAGGAGTTCCCATGCGCGCCTCGCGTCTGCACATCGTCACCTACCGCGAAGACCCCTCTGATGCCGAGGTGATCAGCCATCGGCTCATGTCGCGGGCCGGCTACATCTTCAAGGTCGGCTCGGGGCTGTACGCCTACAGCCCCCTCCTGTGGCGGACCCTTGGGAAGATCAAGGCGATCATCCGTGAGGAGCTGGGCGATGTCGGTGCCCTCGAGGTTCAGCTTCCGATCCTTCAGGAGCAGAGGCTGTGGGAAGAGAGCGGGCGCTGGGAGAACTACATCGCCAGCGGGACGATGTTCACGAGCACCGACCGTCGGAAGACGACCTACGGCCTCGCGCCGACGGCCGAAGAGGTGGTCACCGCCTACGCGCGGGCGTCCGTGAAGTCCTACAAGCAGCTGCCCGTCTGCCTCTATCAGATCCACACGAAGTTCCGAGACGAGATCCGGCCGCGCTTCGGCCTGCTCCGCGTCAAGGAGTTCATCATGAAGGACGCCTACTCCTTCGACGTGGACGACGAAGGGCTGGACGCTTCCTACGAGGGGATGCGGACCGCCTACCACCGCATCTTCGGGCGCATGGGCCTGGAGTCCTTTGGCGTGGACGCGGACCCCGGCGACATCGGGGGCAGCGGCTCCATGGAGTTCATGCTCGCCGCGGACGCCGGAGAGGACGCAATCCTCATCGAGGCCAGCTCCGGATACGCCGCCAATGTCGAGAAGGCGACGAGCCGACTGGTCCCCGCCAACCAGGAGGCGGAGCAGGCCGACTACCGGGTCGAGCTCACCCCGGACGTGCGCAGCTGCGCCGAGCTCAACGGCTTCTTCCCCGATGTGCCGGTGCACCAGATGGTCAAGACCGTGCTCGTCAAGGCGGTCCACGCGGACCACGAGCAGCTCTGGGCCGCGCTGATCCGAGGCGATCAGGAGGTGAACGAGATCAAGCTCCGTAACCACACTGGAGGCCTCTCCCTCGCCATGCTCACCGAAGAGGAGATCGAGCGTCACACCGGGGCGAAGCAAGGATTCGCCGGTCCCATCGCGCTGCCGGAGACGTTCCGGCTGGTGGCTGACGAGTCGGTGCGGGGGCTTCGCAACTTCCTCTGCGGAGTCAACCAGACCGACAAGCACGCTCTCGACGTGAACTGGGGCCGCGACCTCGCCGAGCCCGAGTTCGATGACGTCCGTCTCGCCCGGGAGGGAGAGCCGGGCCCCATCGATGGAGAGCCGCTTCAGCTGCGCCGAGGCATCGAGGTGGGCCACATCTTCAAGCTGGGGACGAAGTACAGCGCGGCCATGGGCGCGACCTTCATGGACCCGAGCGGCCGTGAGAAGCCCTTCGTGATGGGCTGCTACGGCATCGGCGTGTCGCGCATCGCGGCCTCGGCCGTCGAGCAGTACAGCGACGACAAGGGCGTGGTCTGGCCGGTGCCCATCGCGCCGTTCGAGGTCGTGGTGGCAGCGCTGAACTCCAAGGACGAGGCCCTGGGCAAGGTCGCGGAGGGGTTCTACGACGAGCTGAAGGCGGCGGGGATCGACGCCCTGCTCGACGACCGTAAGCTCAGCCCTGGGGCGCGGCTCAAGGACCTCGAACTGTTGGGCTTTCCCTTCGCTGTGATCCTCGGACGCTCCTTCACCAAGGAGGGCAAGGTCGAGGTGCGCACGCGGCAAGGCAACGAAGCCGAGCTGATGGACCCCGCAGACGTCGTGGCCTGGCTCATCGACAAGGTCACGACGGGCCGCCAGAGCTGACAGGGTCTGATGTCGCTCAGGAGCCGCTGAGTCCGTTGAGGGGGCCCCACACCTGTGGAGCGTCCGAACGCGGCGGGACCACGGAGGCGAGGGCCTTGTCGAGGGACTGACCCTTGCCCAGCGCCGCCGCGAGGGCCGCGGGGTCGACCCGCTCGCTGACCACCACCGCGGATGCACCTCGCGCCGCGAGGGCGCGAACCTGGGCCAGGGCCAGAGGCCGCGCCGCCACGACCACGGCCCCTTCGAGGCCCTCGGATGCGGTGTGCCCACCCCCAAGGACGCGCGAGACGACATCTCCCGTGTCGTGAAGCAACCCAGCAAGCCCCACGACCGCAGCGGAGGGTGGGGCCCAGGAGAGGGCGAGATCGCAGGCGGCTCCCACCTGGCGCAGCGGGCGGCCGGTGGGCGTCCAGGCGACAGCCGTCGTGGTCGCGATGCCTCGCAGACGCTTGACCCGTCGGTGCAGGGGATCCCGTTTCGGCAGCCCGGCGTCCGGGACCCGACGCACCTCCAGGCCGTCCGAGTCCACCAGGAACAGCCAGGAGGCGGTGGCGGTGACGGCGCCATCGATCAGGCCGGTCCGGGGGGTGAGCCCCGCTCGGACGGCGTCGGCGTTGCAGTCTCCGCGCGGCTGCACGGACGGCGCCAAGGACGCGAGGCGCTGGAGAAGAGGCTCCCGAAGCAGCGTCGGATCCTCCTCGGTGGCGCGGGTCGAGATGGCAGCCAGCGACTCTCTGAGCGCGACGATCGCGGCTCTCTCCGGGCTCGACTTGCGACCCGCCTCCGCGCCTTGGCTCCACGCCCGCCATCGCTGGAGCACCTCGAACGCTTCGTTCTGCCTCCCGGCCTCGAGCAGCGCGTCCACCCAGGGCCCGTACAGCCGCGAGCCAGGCTCGCCGAGGGTCGCGGCTTCGCGCGGCACATCGCGGGTCCAGGCAAGCCACTCGACCCGCGTGGCGGCCTCGGCGAACGCCGCGAACGCCTGGTCGCCCTCTCCCCGTGACCGTGCCACGCGTCCTGCAGCGGCCATCGCCCGCCAACCATCGACTCGGAGGCCCAGGCTCTCCTCGACCTGCCGCGCGTTGGCGAGGGCCGCGTCGACGGCCTCTGGGCTGCCTTCCGCGAGGGCGACATCGACGTAGTGCACAGCCACCGCAGCAACCCCATCGGTGTCCGCCCGACGGAAGAGGGCAGACCCGGCGCCGGCGAGGGCGTCACGAGCCAGCGAGAACTCCTCCCGTGACAGGTGCCACCCCGCTCGGGTCACGGCCAAGCGAGCCCGAACCTCCGAGGGCAAGGTGGGGCCTCCCTCCTCGCCGAGCACCTTGTCGATGCGTCCGAGGGCCTCGGACACCTGTCGCCACTGGCCTGCCCGGCCGTATTGAAACGCCAGCAGGGTCTCTTCGACCAGCGCCTCACCGCGCGCGCCTCCCCGCTCGAGCAGCGCGATCGCCTGCGGGTGCAGGTCGAGGGCCCGCCCTGGATCATCGATCCCCAGAAGCCTCGCGGCCCGACCGAGGTACAGCGCCTTGCGCGCGGGGTCGACCGTCTCGCGAGCGAGGGTCTCGAAGGCGAGGCCTGCGGCGCGCACTCCCCCTCGACGCAGGAGAACCTCCGCGGCGACGGCGTCCTTTCCTGCCTCTCTCGAAGCCGCCGGGTCCAGGGCGGCCGCCCGCGCGAGGGAGTCGTCCGCCAGGTCGAGCGCGCCGTCTTCCATGGCGGAGCGGGCGAGATCCACGGCCGCCCGGGCGGCCAGATCCGGCGCATCCAGAGCAGCGTAGGTCCGTACCGCCGTAGCAAAGGCAGGAGTCGCCTCGCCAAACAGCCCCGCCTCGGCGTACTGCCGCGCGGTGTCGTGGACCATGTAGGGGAGCGGTAAGGGGCGAGGGAGGGAGTGCAGCCGATAGCCATCGAAACCGGCGAGCAGCTCGTCGAGCTCCACGACGCGCTCCCGCACTCCGTTGGCTCCTTCGGCGGCCGCGATCCTCAGGACGGTGAGCAGCCCGGCAGGTGCAGTCTCGAGGCGACCGAGGGCCACGGACTGGCTCACACAATCCCAGCCCATCGCCTCGCTGCCTGCCAGATCGCCCCCTTCCCGGAGAAGGGTCGCCACGCGAACACGCACGAAGATCCCGAGGTCGGGGTTCTCCGATCCCTTCGCCCTGGCGAGCACATCCGCGGGAATCAACGCCTGAAGCCACCAGTCGAGCGCTTGTCGGGCCCGACCGGCGTCTTCGTCGATCGTCGCCAGAGCGGCCAGCGCACCGACCAGCAGTTCGAGGCGAGACGATCCGCGCAGAGCATCCACGGCGGCCGAAAATGCGTCGTGAGCGGCCGCAGAGTCATCTTCGGCCAGCTTCTCTCGACCTTGATCCAGAAGCCTCTGCGCAGCGTCCTGGGATGCCGGATCGTCCGCCCCTCGCGCGATCGTGGAGGTGCTGGACACCCCCAGAAACACAGAAAACAAAAGGCAGATCAGGCTGCGGGACATTGACCTGCTTTCGTGATCTCGGCAAAAATGCGCGATACCGATGCGCGAGACAGCGCGCGTCCGAGTGCATCCTCCCCAAAGGACACATCGCCGACAAGAAGCAGGTCGGCATCCATTTGGCTTCCAGCGGAGACCCACGCGCATGGCCGAGAATACTGACGAGCGTCTTACTCAGATCAACGATGAACTCTCCAGCCTCCTCGAGGCAAAGATGGAGTTCCTCACCAGGACGCTGAGCGAGACGCAGCGGTTCACCCAGAAGATCGCCAACACCGAGATGGAGATCCAGCGCAACACGTCGCAGCACACCCGCTTCAAAGCGGAGTGCGAGACCCTCGAGAAGGATCTCGGCGCCCTCTCAGCCCGCGTCGCTGCGGTCTCAGAGGAACGCGAGAAGCACCAGAACGAGAAGTACGCGCAGGAAAAGGAAGTCCAGCGCCTCGAGTGGGAAATCGCCGACGCGCGGAAGGCCATCGAGGAAGGCACGGGCAAGATCAGCTCCCTGACCAAGGAGAAGGGCGAGCTCGAGAAGGACGCCAAGGGCTTGCAGTCCGAGGTCGACAAGCTCGAGGCAGGCGTCTCCGAACTCCGGGCTCTCAAGGAGAAGCTGCTGGGCATGAGCTCCGCGCTGAAGGCGGAGCTGGGCGCCGGCGGCGAGGGCTGATCCTCGATGGCAAAGCAGGCCAAGGCCAAGGCGGCCAACGAGGGGCTCGCGTTCGATGAGGCCGCGTCTGAGCGCGTTCTCGCGGCGTGCGGCTCCATCGCGTCGCTAGCCAGCACAGCAATCCAGCAGTCGAGCACCTCCGTGGCTCCCTTCCTGGGGTTCGCCCAGCGATCGCGCATCGGTGCGCTCGCCGTGAACTTCGAGGGCGGCCCGTCGACAATGCGCATGCAGACGATCGTCTCCGAGCGGCCCGCCGCAGTCGTGACGACGGCCGGGGGCGGACTCAGCCGCGAGGAGATCGACGCGATCGTCTCCCACCGGGTGGAGATCGCGCTCACGGAGACCCTGCAACGTATGGGCGTCGCCCCGGACACCACCATCGGTGACCAGGTCGACACGCGCATTGGCGGGCAGATCTCCGATCAGGAGAACCGCATCCTCGACTACGTGCGCGCCCAGCTCACGGACTCGCTGCGGGTGTTCGAAGAGCGTCTTGACGAGCGACTCGGCGAGCTCGAGGCGGCACGCCGCTCCGACGCCGTCGACGAGCAGCTCGAGCAGGCCCGCGAAGATCTACTGAAGAACATCGACGAAGTGCGCACCGTGGACGTCGGGATGGACCAGTTCGCGTTCGCGGCGGGGATCGTCGAGGTCGATGGGACGGGATCGTCCGAGACGATCGACGAAGTCATCGAGGCTGGCGGGGTGGTCGAGCTCGGCGACGGGACCGAGCAGGCCTTCGAAGGCGAAGTCGAGGCGGAGGCCTACGAAGGCGAAGTCGAGGCAGAGGCCTACGAGGGCGAGGTCGAGGCAGAGGCCTACGAGGGCGAAGTCGAGGCAGAGGCCTACGAAGGCGAAGTCGAGGCAGAGGCCTACGAGGGCGAAGTCGAGGCAGAGGCCTACGAAGGCG
>JAGSHC010000027.1 GCA_023954745.1 Deltaproteobacteria bacterium
CCAGCAGGCGCTGAGGGGAGCGAGGTCAAGGAGGCAAGAGAGGAGAGGAGGGAGGCGTGCTGAAGCACGTCGCACCGACCGACGACCGCAGCCGACGCAAAGCAGGCCCACCAGCAGGCGCTGAGGGGAGCGAGGTCAAGGAGGCAAGAGAGGAGAGGAGGGAGGCGTGCTGAAGCACGTCGCACCGACCGACGACCGCAGCCGACGCAGAGATCGCTCCCCTCAGCGCCTGCTAGTCGAAGGAGAAGCGGGCGCCGAGGTAGAGCCAGGCCCCACCCGTGAACCCATTCTCGTACCTCAACACGCCGGTCAACTCGGCGAAGAGCCCGAACACCTCGTTGATGTCCACCCGCACGCCGGGGCCGGCGTTGACCCAGAAGTAGTTGCGCAGGTGCAACACCAGGGGCGAGATCCCGACATCCGTCGCGATGTAGAACCCAAAGGGCTTCTCCACATCCGGGAGCAGTTCCACCTTCGCTCCGACGGACAGCGCCGCCGAGTGTCCCACCCGGTTCTTCGCCACGGCTCCCTCAGCGAGGGGAGTGACGTCGATCACCGCGTTGTATCCAAAGCGCAGACGACCGTGGAGCCGGAAGTCCCGCTTGCCGAAGAACAGCTCGAATCCGCCGCCCTCGTTGATCCAGGTGCCCGTCCCGCCCGCCTCGGACAGCGCAGCGCCAGCATGAAAGCCGGTTCCGTTGAACACGCCGATGCCGCCAGCGAGAGCGGAGGCAGGCAACAAGAGCGTGACGAGGAGGCTGAAGAGCAGCGCGCGGGAAGTCATGGCGCGCACTCTAGTACGCCGACGTGGGGTTGTGCGATCTACTCGCGGAGAGGGAAGCGCCCGAGCACGTCCTCGCGGGTCGGAGCGACGGGCGGGATCCAGGGCTCGCCCATCCACACGAGGTGGTTGCTCTCGGGGTCCACGGGCATGTTGCTCTCGATGGGGAAGTACTTGGCGAAGTCCTCGTGCTCCATGGCCAGCTCGGTCAGACCGCAGGTGTCCACCTGTCGCAGCCACGCCCGATTGAACTCAGCGCGCGCGTGGGCCTCCGGGTCCACCTTCTGCCCAAAGAGCCGCCGCTTGTGGTCTCGGTGGCCCATCCGGTCCGTGCCGTCCGAGTGCAGCAGGCTCTGGCGCACCTCTCGGCCATCGTCTCCGATGCGGCCCTCACGCGCCGCCGTCCACAGCTCCTCGTAGCGCTCCTCGAGGGTGGACCAGAAGGATGTCGTGTTGCGATGCAGCTTCGCGCGTCGCTGCGAGAACGCGGGGGCGCCGTACCGAGCCCCGATGCGAGCTCCCAGATCGACTTTGAAGTTGAACGAATACTGGTTGAAGGTGAACGCCCGGGGGGCGCTGGTCCCTCGGGCGGTGTCCGGCCCCGCCACGTCGTCGGTGTCTTCCTCGCTCATGGGGGGAGCATGGATCCGGCAACGCGCTCCGTCCAGCGCCCAGAACGACGAAGGCCGCGCCCCTCGTTGAGGAGCGCGGCCTTCGGGCTGGACTGCGGCCTCTTAGAGGTTACTGTCCACGTTGTCGATCTCGCCGTCGGCGGTCTCGAACAGGCCCTTGATCTTGCCGCCGAAGGACACCGCGATGGCGATGCAGACCACGGCGATGGCGACGAGGATGATGACGTACTCGGTCATGCCCTGGCCGCGCTCGTCGCTGTGGAGACGGGCGAAAGCGTTCTTGGCAGAGTCGGTGACGATGGCGAGGTTGCGAGCGATCATGGCGTTCTCCAGTTGGTTCAGTTCTTGTGAGACCGTCGGGACGCCGTGTCCTCGAGAAATGTGTGCCGGCGCCGTCGAGCTACTTCGAAACTCTTTGCACGCTTAGATTCCGATCCGGTTGTTGCAAGGATGTTGAGGCGAGTGGTTGTTTCGGTTGTGAGTTCGTGCGCCTCTCAGCCCGTCTCCACAACTTCTGCAACATCCAGGCACAAGAAGTGGGTGGGGGCCGCTGGTAAGGTCAGGACGTGGCGTACAACATCCTGATTGTCGAAGATGACCAGCGCATCGCATCGGTCGTGCGCTTTCATCTAGAGCGCGAGTCCTACACCTGTCATCACGCCGCAGATGGTGACACCGGGCTCCGCCTGGCCCTCGAGTTGCAACCGGACCTCGTCGTGCTCGACGTGATGTTGCCGGGTAAGTCCGGCTTCGACGTGTGCCAGGCAATTCGTAGCGCCGACATCACCCAGCCGGCCATCCTCATGCTCACCGCGCGCGTCGAAGAGGTCGACGCCGTGATGGGCCTGACCTTCGGCGCGGACGACTACGTACGCAAGCCGTTTGGCGTCAAGGAGCTCGTGGCCAGGGTGCGCTCGCTGCTGCAGCGACGCGAAGTGAAGAGCACGGCTCCGGCCGCCGCCGCCGTGGCCGCCACGCCCTCGGACACATCCGGCGAGGACGCAGTGGTCACTCCGGAACCCATCGTCCGCCCACCGCTCCGCATCGACCCTGGTCGGCGGGAAGTGACGGTGCACGACGACGCCATTGAGCTGACCCCCACCGAGTTCGACCTCCTCTACTTCATGGCGCGCAGGCCCGGTCGCGTGTTCACGCGTGAGGAGCTGCTCGACCACGTGTGGGGCTACGACCACGCCGGCTACGCGCGCACCATCGACTCCCACATCGCGCGAGTCCGCCGCAAGGTGGCCGAGGCCGATGGTCCAAAGGATGTCATTCAGACCGTGTTCCGCGTCGGCTACCGCTACCGCGACGACCCGTCCGAGTAGGCCCCGGTGAGCGACGACGAGCGGCGGCTCAGCGAGCCACCCACGGTCATCGCGCGCCCTACGCGCGAACTCCCGGCCCCCCGGGAGTCTGGCGCCATGGAGCGCCCACGGGGCGCACCGAGCAAGAGGCGACGTCGCGGAGCCCCCATGGGTCCCGAGGGTCGCCGGCGCCCCGAGCTCGACCTGCCGACGGACGACGAGGCCCCTCCACGGTCTCTCTTCCGTCGCCTGTTGGTGACCATGCTCGCGGTCCTCGCCATCTATGGCGGACTGACCCTGCTTCTCGCATGGCAGCTTGGGGCCACCGTGCTCCAGGAGGTCTTCGTCACGGAGATCGCGCCGGCGCAGCTCCTTCCCCTCGAAGACGCCGTGGGCGGCCTGCTCGCCACCGAGCCGTCACCGGCAGAGATTCAAGAGTTCCTCGACCGACGGTACGGGCGACTCCGCCGCAACACCGTGGCCGTCTACGACACCACCGGACAGCTGCTCGGCCAGCGGGCCGGGACCCCAGGCAGTGCTCCCAGCGCCCTGGAACCGGAGGCCCTCGCCGCTCTCGTCGACCGGCCCATGTGGCGCGACAGCTCGGGCTTCGGCTTCGTCGCCGTGGGCGCCGTCCGGGGAGGAAGCCCCCTCGAGACCCAGCCAGGCCCCGTGGTCGGCTATGTGCGCTTGGCGGCACGGCCGAAGGTCGGACGCGCTCGAGACATCATCCTCGGAGCGTCCTGGCGCTGGTCGTTCCCGGTGTTCCTTCTCTCGGCGCTGGCCGCGTTCCTGGGCACCAGCTCCATCACCCAACGCCTTCGGGAGGCCGAGAAGGCGGTCCGCCGCATCGCCGCGGGAGAGACAGGTGTGCGCATCGAGGTGGACGCGGAGAAGGGCCTCGACGAGATCGGCCGCGTCTCCATCGCCTTCAACAAGACCGTCGATCAGCTCGAGGCCACCGTCTCCGAGCTCGAGCGCACCGACGTGAACCGGCGCCGGCTCGTCGCAGACTTCGCCCACGAGCTCAACACCCCGCTCACCAACGTGCTCGCCTACCTCGAGACCCTGATGATGGGCGAGAACGAAGGCGGCATGAGCTCCGTGGACCGCAAGGGCTTCCTGTCCGTAGCCCATGACGAAGCCCGGCGACTGAGCCACCTCGCGAAGGACCTCGAGACCGTCACGAAGCTCGAAGCCGGAGTCCTCCGCATGGAGCGGCAGGTCGTGGACCTCTCACGCCTCTCCGTGGGACTCGCCCAGCGCATCGAGCCCCGCGCGTCCCAGAAGGGCCTCGACGTCCTGACCGACATCGAAGCCGGCGGCGAGATCGTGGGAGACCCCATGCGCCTGGAGCAGGTGGGGATGAACCTCCTCGAGAACGCGATGCGGTACACGAAGGCCGGCTGGATTCGCATAGAGGTGCGCAACCTGCCCGATGGCGTCGAGCTCGCCGTGGCTGACTCCGGCATGGGCATTCCAGAAGAAGACATCGAGCGGGTCATGGAGCGCTTCTACCGAGTCGACCCGTCCAGGAACCGCGCAACGGGCGGCAGCGGGCTGGGCCTGTCCATCGTGGGGCGCATCGTGCAGCGCCACGGCGGGGAGGTGCGCATCGAGTCGGTGGTGGGCGAGGGCTCGCGCTTCATCGTCTTCTTCCCCCACGCCGGCTCGACCCTCGAGGAGCTGCCCGAGCCCTGATCCCAAGAGGAGCAGGCCGACCCCCTCACGGGAGCCGGCCTGCAAAGCGCTGGAGATCGAAGGCCGATAAGCCGAGTTCTGTCCCGGGGTGTGTTGCCACCTCCCCCTGGGCGATCATTCCTCTAGGCCCGCCGTTACCGACGGACTCAAGCAGCCTACCCGGACATCTCGGACGAGCCGCCCTCAACCATGTCCCTATGTGGCCTTGCTCCCGACGGGGTTTACCTGGCCGCCCCGGTTACCCGGAGCGCCGGTGCGCTCTTACCGCACCCTTTCAGCCTTACCGAGGGGCGAACCCCCAGGCGGTCTACTCTCTGTTGCACTTGCCTTCGAGTTCCCTCGACCGGGAGTTACCCGGCGCCGTGCCCTGCGGAGCTCGGACTTTCCTCCCGTCACGAACGAGTCGTGACCGGCGATCGCCTTAGCCTTCTTTCCAGCGCGCGAACCTTGCCCACGGCGAGCGCAGGGCGCAAGCGCACACGAGTTGCAGTTGGACGGGGCTGGTAAGGTCCCGCGCATGTCTGCCCGACTGCTCTCCTTCCCGCTCCTCCTCGTATTCCTGCTCGGCCTGATCGGCTGCCCCACTACGGGTGGCCGATCCGGAGACGACGACGATCTGACGAGTGTCGACGACGACGACTCGAGCGGAGACGACGACGACGACGCCACCACTCCCCCTCCCCCGGAGACCGAGTGCAGCGACGGCATCGACAACGACATGGACGGCGACACGGACTGCGACGACTCCGATTGCGCCGCCGTGGAGTACTGCACCTGGCCCTTCTCCCTGAGCCACTCCGGCAGCTTCGACTACGACGCGAGCATCGCGGCCCAGATCGGCGGGTACGACGACTGCCGCACCGACTTCACCGCGTCGCTGGAGTTCGAGACGGACACCGCGGAGCAGTGCCCCACCTGCAACCGCACCTTCACCGGTGCCATGAGCTACCCCTTCGATGACTGCCCCGCCGGCGACGAGCCCCGCCCCACGTCGGTGACCTACGGCTTCGTCTTCTTCAACGCCTTGCAGTGGCAGGTGTACGTCGAGGACGCGGACGGCATCTGGACTCTCGTGGGCGACGCCTTCGACGACGGCACCGGCACATTCGTGCACAACCGCACGGACGAGGTCATCGTCGAGGAAGTGGACGGCGGCGACCTGGAGACCACCCTCTCCTTCACGCCCCCCACCGACTAGACCCCTCCTCCCGATGTCCGACTTCAAGGCGCTGCGCGTGGCGCTGCGCAAAGCGACCCCTGCCGCCGCGTGGCGAGTGGGAGAGCGCACCTTCGAGGCCGGTCGCGTCGCGCTCCAGGGCAGCGAGGACGACGGCTCCGAGTACACGTTCTCCGTGACGATCGGGCCCACCCCCGCCGAGGTGGTCTTGTGGCCCGACGACGCCGACTGGGAGGTGGAGCCCGAGCCCCCCACCCGGGGAAGCGCCCACGCCGTCGCCGCATTGCTCGCCCTCGAGGGTGGTGTGGAGAGGCTCGCTCCCGCCGCCGCCCCTCCCAAGGTCGTTCTGGCGCTCTCGACCGCTGGAGAGCGACTTCGCCTCGCTCCGTTCCTCATCGAGGACGGCGTACGACGAGCCGCGCCCAACCCCCTCCCGTCCTCCCTTCGGGCCGAGCCGCCCCTCGAGGGGCTGCTTCGGATGACGAGGTCGTGGCCCAACGGCCAGGTCCCTCCGCGTGCGTACAAGTCGCTGCTCAAGGGCCTTCTCGAAGCGGACGCCGTGGAGTTCGATGGGCAGCCCATCGAGGCCAGCCGCCGCGGGCTGGACATGCGCGCCGTCGTCGACCGCTTCGGAGAGGGCTTTCGCCTCCGCCTGGAGGACGGACCAGGAGTTCTGCGCGCGTTTCCTGGAGAGCCGGATCTGCTCCTCACCGAGGGCCGACTCCAACCCCGCGGATACGGTCGGCTCAGCGAGCTCGAGCGGCACCGTCTCAGCAAGCCCGTCATCTACGACCGCCACGAGCTGGCGCTGCTCACGAGCAAGCGTCTGCCGGCGCTCGAGAAGCTGCTCGAGGTCGTTCGGCTCGACGACGTTCCCGAGACCACGAGCGCAGGGCTGGTCCTTCGCCTCGACCTCCTGCCCGCGCCGGGTGGCATGGAGGTGCGCCCCCGGGTCGTCTACGGGGAGCCCCCCGTGGCAGAGCTGATGCCTCAGGGCCTGGTCCCGCTCGGTGGGATGAACCAGTTCCCTGCCCGAGACATCCGGCAGGAGAGGCAGCTCGCCGAGAGGGTGCGCCAAGAACTGGGCATGCGCCTCGGAGACCGACGGCGCGTCTTGGGAGCGGACGCAGCGCGCTTCGTGCGGGACCGGCTGCCCCGCTTCTCCGGCACCGTGAACCCTGAGGTCGACCTCTCCCGGTTCGCCCAGACCGGGCCCCTCAGCGCGACGGTGCAGATGCGCGGCCAGCGCCTGGACGTGCAGTTCGCGGTGGGCCACTCCCTGGTGGGCCTGCGGCGCGTCATGCAGACCTGGCAGCAGGGCGAGGAGCTGGTGGCCCTCCCCGACGGCGGCTTCGCTCCCCTCCCCGCAGCGTGGCTCGCCGAGCATGGCGCCTCGGCCTTGCATCTCCTGGATGGAGGAGCGGGCGAGGGTCCCCTCCCCAGTCACCTCGCTCCCGTCGCGGTCGAGCTGCTCGAGGGAGGCGGCGCGGTCATTCCTCCCGAACTGGCTGGCCTGGCGTCCGTGCTCAAGGGCGCGAGCGGAGTCCCAGACCTGCCCCAACCCGACGGGCTGCTCGCCACCCTGCGCCCGTACCAGGAAGTGGGCCAAGCCTGGCTGCGCACCATGGAGGAGCACGGTCTGGGCTGCATCCTCGCCGACGACATGGGTCTCGGAAAGACGCTGCAAACCCTGACCATGGTCCTCGCGGGCCGAGAAGCGGGCCCCACCCTGGTGGTGGCTCCCCGTTCGGTACTCCGCAACTGGCAAGACGAGGCCGCGAAGTTCGCCCCGGCGCTTCGGGTGGCCCCGCTGCATGGTCCCTCCCGGGAGAAGACGCTGCGGCGCCTCGAGCGGGGGGAGCTGGACCTGGTCGTCACCACCTACGGCGTGCTGCGCCAGGACGCCGACCGCCTCTCCCGCACCTCCCTGCGCTGCGTGGTGCTGGACGAAGCCCAGGCGATCAAGAACGCGGACAGCAAGACGGCGAAGGCAGCCCGGTCCCTCAAGGCGACTCATCGCCTCGCCCTGACGGGCACCCCCATCGAGAACCACCTCTCCGAGCTGTGGTCTCTCTTCAGCTTCCTGAGCCCCGGCTTCTTCGGCACGCGCAAGCACTTCGACGCCACCTTCGGCAAGGCCGCAGCCCAGGGTGACGCTCACGCCGTGGGGGCGCTCCGCCGACGGGTCCGTCCCTTTGTGCTGCGCCGCCTCAAGGACGACGTGGCAAAGGACCTCCCACCACGCACCGACATCGTGCTTCGCTGTCCCATGTCCGACGCCCAGCGCGAGGCGTACGACGGCGCCCTCCGCGGTGGCGTCGCAGCCCTCGACGGGGGGGACCGTCGTCCCCGCCGGATGAAGGTGCTCGAGATCCTCACCCGGCTGCGCCAGGCGTCGTGCCACGCAGGCCTGCTGCCCGGCGGCGACCCGTTCGCTGCCTCCGGCAAGCTGGATCTGTTGATGGAGCACCTCGACTCCATCGTCGACGAGGGACACGCGGCCCTCGTCTTCAGCCAGTGGACCTCCTTGCTGGATCGGGTGGAGCCACGCCTCGAGGACGCAGGGATTTCCTTCTTGCGGCTCGACGGCTCGACCCGGAATCGAGCAGCCCTCGTGGACCAGTTCCAGGACTCGGACGGCCCACCGGTGTTCCTCATCTCCCTCAAGGCCGGGGGCACGGGCCTGAACCTGACCCGCGCCGACCACGTCGTGCACCTCGACCCCTGGTGGAATCCCGCCGTGGAGCGACAGGCGACGGACCGCGCCCACCGAATCGGGCAGGATCGTCCCGTGTTTGCGTACAAGCTGGTGAGCGAGGGCACGGTCGAAGAGCGCATCCTCGCCCTTCAGGCACGCAAGATGGCCCTGGCAGATGCGGTGCTGGAGGGCCAGGGTGTGACCGCGATCACCGACGCCGAGCTCGACGAGCTGCTCGCCCCGCTGGAGGCCTGAGAGACCCGATGCCGCTGTACACCTACCGCTGCAACACCTGCGGCTCCCAGCTGGAGATTCTGCACCGCATCGACGTGCTCAAGACGCGGTGTGGCCTGGACTGCCAACGCCGTGACGCCGGAGCCTTCGGGAAGGGGGAGGTAGAGCGGGTCATCGAGGCGCCGCGCATTCAGGTGCATCGCGACCGTCCCACGAAGCGGCAAGCCCGCCGCGCCGAAGCCCGTCGCCAGGCTGCGCTGGCTCGGATGGGCGGTGGGCTCTCCGAGTCCGAGATCGACAAGTTGAAGAAGGGCGGCCTCTCGGTGTACCGCAAGGAGTCCGAGGGACGCTGGGAACGTGATGGCGGGGCCGGCACGGACGGGGCTCCGGCAGAGATCGTCAACCCGAAGGACAACAAGTGACTGCCTCGCGCCTCGTCTTCGCGCTCTCCCTGCTGGTGATGCTCCTCGGCGGCTGCATCGTGGAGGAAGAGCCATGTGAGACCGGCCAGGGCCGCTGCTTCGGCACTCGATCCATCGAGTACTGCCTCGACGGGGTCTGGCAGGAACCGGAGCGCTGCGCACCCCGACAGATGGCCGGTGGCCTGGAGATCCTCACGTACTGCTACGAGGACCAGGGCGTCTGCGCGCCGTGAGCCCCCTGGGCTGGCTCCTGCTGGCGGTCGCCGCCATCGAGGGGGCCCTCTGGTCCCTCTGGGGGTCCCCTGTCCCCATCTACGACGAGGCGGGCTACCTCGCCTCGGGGGCCGCCGTCGGCGACTGGATTCGCTGCTCGGCGGCCGACATGTCCTTCTGCGAAGGTGGAGCGAGCGCGCTGGGGCGCATCCTGTGGCACAACCCCGGCTACACGGCGCTCTTCGCCGGCGCGGACCTGCTGCCCGGAGACGCAGCCCAATGGCTCCGCGGCCTCCAACTCCTCGCGGGGCTCGCCTGCGTTGCCGCAGTCCACCGGCTGGTGCGCCCCTACGCCTCCCCTCGGGTCGCGCTGCTGGCCGCGGCGCTGGTGGGTCTGCACCCGACGCATCTCTTCTTCCGCCTCACCCTGTGGCCGGTGGCCTTTGCTGCGGCCGGCACCGCCGCCGTTCTGGTCCTGCTCGTGCGGGTCGAGAACGCCCCCTCGCGGGGTCCTCAGAGGACCCTCGGTCTCGCGTTTGTCGCCCTCACCCTGGTCTACCCCCTGGCCCTGGGCGCGCTGCCGCTCCTCTTCCTTTGGGTCGTTCGACGGCCCCGGGGCTCACGACGCGAGACTGCACGCCATGTTCTTCTCCCGGCCGGGCTCACCTGGGGAGCCCTCGCCCTCGTGAGCACCCTGGCTCTGGGCGGACCGGCGCTGCTGTTGTCGGGCCCGGAGAACGTCGCCCTCGGCAACAACCCGTGGATCGCACCGGGGCGTGGAAGCGCGCTGCACGACAAGTCCGCAGTCCAGACGCTGCGCAACGACGTCGAGCGACAGTGCCCCGCGGGCGGCTCCTCGCTGGAGGGGCTGCGGTGCGCCACCCGCGCCCACCGGTCCATCGCCGCCCGGACCATTCGAGACGCCCCGGGGGCGGCGCTTCGGCGCGCTCTGCTGCGCGGAGTGGAGACCTGGAGCCCAGACGACTATGTGGCGCGCCATCTTCGCGACGACAGGATCCGGGTGCGCTCCACCCACGCCGACGCCATCAACTTCGTCGTCCTCGTCGCCGAGGCCCTCACCTTGCTGCTGGCGTTCTCGCTGATCCTGGGCGTTCGTCCCGACCGTCGCGTGCTCGGCCTCGCGATCCTCCTCGTGCTCTGCACCCTGCCCGTGCTGAGCGGGGTCGGTCTGACCCGCCTGCGCCAGCCGCTCCTGCCGGTGATCGCTCTCGGAGCCGCGCTCACCTGGGCCCGGTATCATTCGCGGCGATGAGTGATCCGCCCCTGATCCTGCCCGAAGAAGAGATCGTTCCCGACCCCTGGGAGCCGGTGGAGGACATCACCAGCGTCGACATCGGTACCCCCGATGAGGTGCCCGAGGAAGCCCCCCGGGAGGACCCGTTCGGCCCCGTCGCCGACGCCGACCCCGACGACCTTCCCTTGCCGACGCCCACCGAGGATGACGTCCGCAACCCATGGTCGGATGCGGCGGAGGACGAGGCGACCTCTCCCACGCTCGCCGCCCCTCCGCCGCTGCTGCTCCCCCGAACTCCGCCTCCCCGGCTGCTCCAGCCGCCATCCGAGCCCGCGACCATCGAGCCGCTCCCGTGGCGTACGCCCGCAGAACTGCGGGTGCCCACCGTGGCCCGGGTGCTCTGCGAAGCGGACGCGCGGCTCGCTCGGTCCCGGTTGCTCGTGGCCGCCTGGGAGTGGCTCGAAGACGACGATGAGCACGTGCGGTTCCGCCTCGCCGACGACGGCGAGGATGTCGTCGTGCGCGTGGTCAGCCCCGGTGAGGCCGTGGTCGCCGCCGCGTTTCGGGTGGCGCATCGAGACCTGTCCGGTGAGCTCGAGCTCGTGACGGACCGCGACGCGCGAGGCGTGCGCCTCGGACGCGATCTCCTGGCGGGTCGCTTCCTGGTGGACCCGGCACACGACGCCTGGGCCTGACGCGGGCGCGCAGCCCGCGCGGGACGGAGTCGTCGCTCAGAGCGCGAGCACGGCTGCGGGACTCCCCGAAGTCGTCAGGCGCCAAAGCGAGCTGCCATCCGACAGCGCCAGTGCCTCCAGCACGTCGCCGTGGCCGAAGAACACCGTGATGTCGTTGGCGTCGAGGCCGCCCACGGGACCTGCCAGAGTCTCGCTCCAGACCTCGCTCCCGTCCGCCTCGTCGAAGGCGAGCAACGCGCCGTCCGCCCGAGCGGCGAGCACGACGTTCTGGGAGATGGCGAGGCCATCGAAGAGCCCGGTCTCGGCCCCGGAGTCGAAGACCGGGTTCCCCCCGTTGGCAAGAAACCCAACGACCCCGCCGCGCACGGCGTAGGCAACCCCGCCGGCGCTGGTGGCGACTTCGTCGACCTCGGCCGACGTCGCGTGGGTCCACTGCTCGTCGAGCGTCGCCGAGGAGAGGGCGACCACGCCGTCCGCGCTCGCGAGATACACCAGGCCTCCCGCGACGGTCAGCGCCGACACGTCGGAGCTTCCGGTGGCGTACGTGTGAGTCACCGCGCCGTCGCTCGGGTCCAGTCGCCGCGTGGGGTCGCCGCCCAAGATGAGGTCACCGTTGGAGTAGCCCAGGGCGTCGTCAGCAACTCCGCTGAGGTCGACGAGGAGATCGACCGTCCAGATCTCCCCACCGTCGATGCTCAGGCCGTGCAGCGTCGACGTGGTCATGACAAAGAGCGTCCCGTTGCCAGGGCCGGCCAGGGCCACGACGTCATCGGGAGCGCTCCAGGTCCAGTTTGCCTCCTGGGCGCCGGTGCCGAGGAGCACGAACGAGCCCACGGTGCTGCCGGCGCCGTAGTAGACCGACCCGCCGTCCTCCACCATCGAGACCCGGTTCGCGGTGGCGATGGAGCCGGTCCAGACCGTGTTGCCCTCGGTGTCGGTGCCTGCGAGCCGGCCGATGAAGCCGGAATCCGAGGCGAGCAATAGCGGCTCTTCCGCGTCGTCGTCGTCCAGAAGAGGGCCCAGGCAGTCCGCCCCGACGAGCACGCTCGAGGTCGCAGCGATGAGCGCGAGAGTGGAGAGACGACGGGTACGCGGGCGCGGGACAACGGGCATGGGGGCTCCAAGCAAGTGAGGCGAAGGCCGAGACTAGGGCCCGACCTCGTACTTCGGTAGGACCGCCGTCAGGTGAGAGGGGGGCGTTGCGCTGCCCGGTGCGCGCCCCTAGGGAGCGCCGAGCAGGATGTAGACGGCGCCGCCGCCGGGAGCACCCTCGTCACTCCACGGAGCGCCCACAGCGACGTCCTGGGCGCCGTCGCCGTTGAAGTCCGGCAGGGCCACGGTCGAGGACCCGAAGCCATCTCCCCCCGCCTCGCCGTACACAATGGCCGGTGCATCGCCAGGGTCGAAGAGTTCGGCGTACTGCGTGTCGGGGGAGGTCAAGATCGACACTCGGCCCTGGTCGCCCCCGAGGGGGCCGTCGAACCCGGGCGTGGGAGCGACGATGTCTGAGAGACCGTCCCCGTCGAGATCGGCGTAGCAGCCGCTGCTGCCTGCCTCCTCCGTCGCGACGCTTCCCCAGACGATGAACTGCCATCGGTCGGCGATGGGGCCGGAGACCCACGGGGACGGTCCGCCAATCACCTTGGCCAGGAAACCTCGGCCCCCGTTCGACAGGGGCCCGCCGATGAGGAGGTCCTCGTAGGGGTCCCCGTCGTCCCCGCCCCCGGTCATGTAGCTGCCAACGCCCTGGGCAGAGACGCCGGTCCAGCATCGATCTGCGGCATCCAGCCACAGGGAGCCGCTCAGCGGCGCCGCGCGTCCCAACACGATGCACGCCCGCCCGTTGCCGCCGGAGTGGGTGGGCGACCCGAGGCCAAAGTCCCCGTAGCCGTCCCCGTTGTGGTCCCCGATGTCGGAGACGACGTTCCCCACCCCGGTCTCGAACGCGGTTCCCACCCACTGGGCGTTGTACTGCGTCGCGCTGCTCACCGCGGCCCATGAGCTGCGGGTTCGGCCGTAGAACAGCTGCGCTCTCCCCCGCAGGCCGCTCGCGGGAGGCCCCGGGTCGAACCACGGGCATCCCACGACGAGGTCGTCGAAGCCGTCCGCGTTTGCGTCTCCTGCCGTGGCGACGTCGGTCCCGCACTGCTCCGTGGCGAAGCTCCCTGCGATAGTCACTCCAGCGGCGGCCGTGGGCCAAGCCCCTCCCGTGAGGATGGGCGAGCCCCAAAAGACGTAGGTCTTGCCTGCGGGGGGCGAAGCAGAGCTGGACTGGGGGGCGCCGATGATGACGTCATCGAAGCCATCCCCATCGAGGTCGGCCAGAGCGACGCCCGAACCGAGCTCGTCACCCGCCGCCCCAGTGATCGTCGCCAGGTGGGTCAGGGCCGCCGGGGGGTTCGTCGCCGCGAAGCCGGTGCCGAGGTAGATCCACGCTCGGCCCTGCCCGGAGCCGTAGCTGGGGTTGGACGTGATGAAGTCCGAGAGACCGTCGCCGTTGATGTCCCCAGCGTTCGACAGAACCTTGCCGCGCCCCTCGAGGGTTCCTGCGCCCCAAGCGACGGGCGTCAGCGCGCTCGCATCACCGAGCCCGGACCAGCCCTCGTCGATGGCGCCATCGCAGTCACCGTCGACCCCGTCCGGGAACTCGAGCCCGTCGGGGCTGATGTTGGGGTCCGCGTCGTTGCAGTCACCACCGCAGGCGCTCCATCCGTCGCCGTCCGCATCCTGCACGGTGTCTTCGTCGACGGCGCCGTCGCAGTCATTGTCCCTGTTGTCGCACAACTCGGGGGCCCCGGGGTAGACGGTCGCGTCTGCGTCGTTGCAGTCGACGGGATCCGAGCAGGAGGAGACGCCGTCTCCGTCGGCGTCGAAGTCCTCGTCGATGAGGCCGTTGCAGTTCTCGTCGTCGCCGTCGCAGACCTCGGGAGCTCCGGGATAGATCGTCGGGTCGGAGTCGTCGCAGTCGTCGCCGGGACATCCGGTGGCGCCGTCCCCGTCGCCGTCCATCTCGAGGTCGGCGAGGACACCGTCGCAGCTGTTGTCGATGCCATCGCAGAGCTCGGGTGCGCCTGGGTACACGGTGGGGTCCGTGTCGTCGCAGTCGCCATCACAGGCAGTCACGCCGTCGCCGTCGCCATCGCCACCACCGCCCGCGCCGTCATCGTCGAGGCCGTTGCAGCGCTCGGGGGCGCCCGGGTAGATGAGCGGATCGGAGTCGTTGCAGTCCGGCTGCTCCCCGCAGGTCATCCAGCCGTCGCCGTCCTCATCGAAGCCCTCGTCGATGGCTCCGTCGCAGTCGTTGTCCTTGCCGTCGCAGGACTCCCCCTGGCCGGGGTTCACCGAGGCGTCGTTGTCGTCGCAGTCTTCGTCGGGAACCCAACCATCGGCGTCGAGATCGACCTGCTCGGGGTTGGTGAGATTGCAGCCGGGCAGAGCCAGCAGGATGAGTAGAGAAGCAAACAGGTACCGGCACATACGCGGCAATGATAGCCGACTGGTGCCGTGGGCCCCGGACTGTCCGGACCCGACCGGACCCAGCGCGGTGCTCCCCCCGTGAACTCAGTCCAGAGAGGCGGGACGCACGATGTGCCCGGCGATGGCCGAGGCAGCAACCACCAGGGGGCTCGCGAGATACACGTCCCCCGGGCCGGAGCGACCGGGGAAGTTCCGGTTGATGGCCGACACCGAGACCTTCTCGGAGTTGTCCGAGACCCCGGGGCCCGCGTTGATGCAGGCGCCGCAGGACGGGTCGATGAGCCGCACGCCAGCCTTCTCGAAGAGCTCGATGTAGCCCTTCCCTCGGGCGTACTCCTTGATCTTCTGGCTGCCGAACTGGATGTAGGCCTCGACGCCGGGGGCGACGGTCTGGCCCTTGGCGACGGCGTCCGAGAGCACCTGGGCGTACAGGTCCATGTCTGTCTTCTTGCCGCCGGTGCACGAGCCGCCATAGGCGATGTCGATGGCCACCTTCTCCTCGAGCTCGGTGACCTGGATGCCGTTGCGGGGGTCGCCGGGGGTGGCGACCATCGGCGCGATGTCGGCCAGGTCGATGGTGAACTTCGCGGCGTACTCGGCGCCCTCGTCGGAGGTGAAGAAGCCAGCCTCGATCTCCTCGGCGCTCAGCCCCGGTCGGTTGGCCAGCAGGTACTCCGTCACGACGCCGTCAGGCTCCACGATGCCTGTGGTCGCGCCGGCCTCCACCGCCATGTTGGTGAGCGTCGCGCGCTCGTCGAAGTTCAGGTGCGCCAGCCCAGGACCACCGAACTCGAGGACCTGGCCGATGGCCTTGGACTCGCGGATGTAGGGAGTCGCCAGGATGTAGAGCATCACGTCCTTGGCTGTGATGTCGCCGGACGGCTCTCCCACCAGGTCGAAGCGGACCGACTCCGGCACGCGCACACGCACGTCCTTCGTGTACCAGGAGTTCGCCATGTCGGTGCTGCCCACGCCAAAGGCGAAGCAGCCGAGGGCGCCCGCGGTGCAGGTGTGCGAGTCGGTGCCCACGACGATTTGCCCGGGAAGGGCGAGGTCCTCGAGCACCGCGTTGTGGCAGATGGCCTCGCTGCCCTTCGTGCCGTCGGGGTTCTGGATCTCGTCGTACAGACGGACGCCCTGCTTCTCGGCGAAGGCCTTCTGCACTGCGGCGAGGTTGTCCGCCTTGTCCAGCAGACCGAGCTTCTTGCGGGACTCGGGCATCACGTCCCCGAGGAAGGTCAGGTGGTCGCGGAACGCGTAGACGCTCTCGGGGTCGGTCACCCGGGCGTCGGCGCCCAGCGCCTGGACCAGCAGCGCCTCGGACATGGCCGTCGTGTAGTCGTGGCTGAAGCGCAGGTCCGTGCGCACGAAGAGTGCGTCGCCGGGCTTGACCCCGGGAATGCCGAGACGACCGGTGGACGCATCCGCCACGGCGCGGGCCGCGATGATCTTCTCGGTGATGCTCATGGGACGCGCGGGGGTGTCGAGCGTGGGAGGCGAGACGTCCCCGGCGAGGCGGGCCTTGTTGTAGTTGAACAAGCCCCCGAATCGCACGATCTCGATGCTGATGGGGTCGAAGCCCCTCGTGAACTCGTCCAGCGGAATGGACTCACCGCCCCGGATGCGGTCGATGAGGCCGAAGTCCGTCGACGTGAGCAGCCCGATGTTCTGGGAGTTCTGCCCGTAGATCTTCTCGATGGAGCGCGCGATCACGAGCTTCACGCCGGCCCAGAGCTCGGAGTACGGAGCCGTCTCCCGCGAGCTCCCGCAGCCTTTGCTGAGACCGCTCACGACCACATCGAAGCCACCGCCTGCCAGGTCACCGGGCTTGATGGATCCTTCGCGGAGTCCCACCAGGGAGTAATGGCCGAGGGTCTCGTCGTAGTAGAAGCAGACCCACCCAGGGGTGATCTCATCCGTCGAGATGTTGTCGACGAGCGACTCGAGGGCCGGCGTCTCCGCCAGGTCTTCCCCGGCGAGCTGGCGCTTGATCAGCTCGATGTCATCGGTGAGGAAGAGAATCCGGCCGGGGAGGGTGACCTCCGAGGGACGGCGCGAGACCTTCAGCGACTGGCTCATGGAACTCCCGAGGTGGCTTGCGGAGCGTAAGGGATCCCCCGGCTCCTTAGCGCGGCGGACTATAGTCCCGCTCGGCCCGCCCCGCACGGCCAGATGCACCCCATGACCCAGCGTTCCTCATCCAAGTCCGGCAACGATCTGCTCGAGAGCGCGCACGCCGCGATCGACCACGGAGATCTGCGGCGCGCCCGTCGCATCCTCAAGAAGGTCACCGGAGAACCCACCGTGGAGCTCGCGTTCGCTCGGTGGCGAGTGGCCTTCGCGGCCCAGGATCCCGCCCCTGCCCTCCCGGTGGCCGAGGAGAACATCGTCGCCTTTCCCGAGTCCGCGGACCTGCACCATGCCCTCGGGCGCACGTTGATGGAGCTTCAGCGGCCCGAGCAGGCCCTCGCCGCGCTCGAGGAGGCCTGCTATCTCGACCAGGACTTCGCCGACGCCTGGTACGACCTCGCCATCGTGCGCTCCGAGCTCGGGGACACGTCGGGGATGCGCGCCGCCTTTACGGAGGTCTACGAGCTCGATTGCGCCGAGCCACTCCCGGAGCTGCGCTTCAGCCCCGAACAGGTCCAGGCCTGGGCCCAGCGCGCCTTCGACATGCTTCCCAAGGAGATCCAGGAGCGCGTCGCCGATGTCCCAGTGTTCATCGCCGACTACCCGGAGCCCTGGATCGTCGAGGATGCCCCCTGGGACCCCCGACTCCTGGGCCTCTTCGACGGTCCCACCTGGGCCGAGCTGAAGGCCGGACTGCTCTCGGGACACGCTCCGCACGTGTACCTCTTCCACCGAAACCTCGAGCGCGTCGCACTTGACCCGCGTGAGATGGCACGGGAGGTGCGAGTGACTGTGCACCATGAACTGGGCCACTTCCTTGGACTGGATGAGCACGACCTCGACGAGCGCGGGCTCGGGTAGCCGCCCCATGGTCGAGCACCCCCAGGTCCTGGTCACCGGCGCCAGCGGATTCGTGGGGCTGCGGCTCGTTCCGTGGCTTCGCTCCCGGGGCTGGCCCGTGCGCGCGATGGTTCGCAAGCGGCAGCGCGCCGCCTCCCTCACTGCGACCGGCGCAGACATCGTCGTGGGAGACCTCCTCGACCCCAGCAGCTTGCAGGCCGCGTGCGCCGGCGTGCACACCATCATCCACCTCGCGGCAGTGGCGGACAGCTCGGACGAAGAGCTGAACCGCTCCGTCAACGTGGGAGGGTCTCGCAACCTCGGGGACGCCGCCTCGGGGGCGGGGGTGCGGCGCATCATCAACTTCTCGAGCACCTGCGCCGGACGCACCCTTCGCGACGCCTACGGAGAGACGAAGAGACTGGCCGAGGCGGAACTCGAGCGGGACGACGTCGCCGTGACCCACCTGCGGCCCGCCATGATCTACGGCGAGGGCAGCAAGGAGTGGGATCTGTTCGTGGCCGTGGTTCGGCGCCTGCCCGCGGTGCCGATCCCGGGAACCGGGCGGTCGATCCTCCGTCCGGTGTTCGTCGAAGATCTGCTGGATCTCGTCGGTCGGGTGCTCGACCGGGACGTAGCCGCCGGTCGGACCTACGATGTGGCCGGACCCGCACCGGTCACGACGGGAGATCTCGTCGAGTTGGTGGGGCAGTACCAGGGCTTGCGGCGTCGGGTGGTTCCCTTGCCAGCCGGCCCGATCATCCTGGGGGCGAGGGTCCTCGGGAAGCTGACGGAGCGCCCCTTCGTGAACGTGGATCAGGTGATGGCCTTTCTTCAGGACACCGTCGTCGACATCGAGCCCGCCCGCCGGGACCTCGGATTCGACCCGCGGCCCTTGGAAGAAGGTCTGGCCGAGGTGTTCGGGGGTGCATCGTGAGACGTCTTCTTTGCGCCACGCTCCTGCTCTCCACCACGCTGCTCGCCACCATGGCCCACGGTCAGGAGGCAGCCCCCACCGAAGAGACCGTCGGCACGGACGTCGACGCCGCCGACACGGAGGCGGCCCCCGCCGCCGACCCCTTCGACCAGAAGCTCATCGACCTGGTGGGCGGCTACTACGCACAGATCGGGAGCGAAGCCTCCCCCATCGACACCGAGCAGGGCGTGCGCGCCATCAAGCTGATGCTCGTCGATGGGGTCAGCCTCGACCGCATCGAGGCGGCGGTGCGCGACGCCGTGGCGCTACACACCCCCGGCCGCCGTATCCCCTTTCAGGTGGCGGTCCCCCTCCGCGTGCGCCCCGCCGGCGCCGCGCCCGTCGAGCGGCCGCGGACCAGCCAGCCGAACACGAGTCAGCGACCGAGCTCGTCGGGCGTCAGTGGAGCCGTCATCCCTCCCCCGCCGGACCGGCCCAGCACCCAGCCCGGCGACGACCCGTCCGATCGGGCGGGCACCGTCATCGAGGAGCGCTGGGT
The DNA here is from genome assembly GCA_023954745.1 of Deltaproteobacteria bacterium. GTDB lineage: Bacteria > Myxococcota_A > UBA796 > UBA9615 > UBA9615 > JAGSHC01. Next base: position 19,038 of record JAGSHC010000027.1, read on the forward strand.
CAAGCGCCAGGAGGAGCTGCGTCAGCGACGGAACCGCCTGCGGCTCTACCTCCAGTGGCGCGACCGCACCCGTGAGAAGCGCATCCTGATGTCGGTGGGCATTCCCATGTTCGCCGCGGGCTGGGCGGGCACCTGGGCCCTCGCCGGCGGGACCCTCAGCACAGGTCAGGAGCTGCCCTCGGTGGGCTGGACTGCGGCGATCCCCATCGCCGGCCCGTTTATCTTCGGCGCCCTGACCGAGGGTCAGTACCCACCTGTCTTCGTCTTCGGAGGCTTTCAGGGCATCGGGCTCGTCCTCACGATCGCTGGCATCGCCCAGAAGCACGACTTGCCCTACGACCGTGACCCCACGGCCATGCGCATCGGCAAGGACCCGCGGACCGGCCGGGCGGTCATGACCCTGTCCCCCCGACCCATGGGGCTCGGGGGCGGAGTGGTCGGCCGCTTCTGAAATCACGGTTTCCTCACCGGGAACTGGTCTGTAGAGTCCGCGCGCTTCGCGGCCCGGCGGTCGCGGCACACAGGAGCGCGACATGGCCGGCAAGTTCCACGAACTCGATATGTACGACCTCAACGGTCTGCTCACCGACGAGGAGCGCATGGTCCGCGACTCGGTGCGGGACTTCGTCGATCGCGACGTGCTGCCCACCATCGAGGCCCACCACACGGCCGGAACCTTCCCCACCGAGAAGCTCAAGACCCTCGGCGAGCTCGGCCTCTACGGCCCCTCGCTGAAGGGCTACGGGTGCCCGGGCCTCAGCAACGTCAGCTACGGCGTGGCGATGATGGAGCTCGAGCGCGGCGACAGCGGCTTCCGCTCCGCGGCCTCGGTCCAGGGCAGCCTGGTCATGTACCCCATCTGGCAGTACGGCTCCGAGGAGCAGAAGAACAAGTACCTGCCCAAGCTCGCGTCGGGTGAGCTCATCGGTTGCTTCGGCCTGACCGAGCCCGACCACGGCTCCAACCCCGGCGGCATGATCACCCGCGCCCGCCGCACCGCCGATGGCTGGTTGCTCACCGGCGCGAAGATGTGGATCACCAACAGCCCCATCGCGGACCTCGCCATCGTGTGGGCGAAGGTCGAAGAGGACGGCAAGGACGCCATTCGTGGCTTCATCGTCGAGGCGAGCACCCCGGGCTACTCCGCCCCCGAGATCAAGGGCAAGTGGTCCCTGCGCGCGTCGCTGACCGGTGAGCTCGTCTTCGAGGACTGCCACCTCCCCGCGGACGCGATGCTGGCCAACAGCCCGGCCAACCTCAAGGGCCCCCTGAGCTGCTTGACCCAGGCGCGCTACGGCATCGCCTGGGGTGCCATCGGCGCGGCGCAGGCCTGCTTCGACAGCGCGGTGCACTACAGCCGCGAGCGCGAGCAGTTCGGCAAGCCCATCGGCGCGTTCCAGCTGACGCAGAAGAAGCTCGCTGAGGCCGCCGTGGAGATCACGAAGGCCCAGATGCTCGCGTGGCGCCTCGGCAGGCTCAAGGATGCCGGGACCATGACGCCCATCCAGGTGAGCGTCGCGAAGCTCAACAACGTGGGAATCGCCTGCGACATCGCCTCGGTGATGCGCGAGATTCACGGCGCCATGGGGATCACCGACGAGTACCCCATCATGCGGCACATCATGAACCTCGAGTCCGTGAAGACCTACGAGGGCACGAACGACATTCACACGCTGGCCATCGGCCGCGAGGTGACGGGGCTGAACGCCTTCTTCTAGGCCGCTCGGAGCCCGGCTGAGCTACCGCTTCAGGATGTACTTGCGCACCGCGCGGTTGTGCTCGGCGAGGCTCTTGCTGAAGTAGTGGGCGCCTCCGCCCTTGGCGACGAAGTACAGCGCCTTGGTCTCGGTGGGGTGAAGCACTCCCTCGACGGCCTCGAGTCCGCCCCCGGCGATGGGGGTCGGCGGCAGCCCGTCGATCACGTAGGTATTCCATCGGTGCGGATGGGTGATGTCTCGCTTGCGGATGTTGCCGTCGTAGTTGGGCAGCCCGTAGATGATGGTCGGGTCCGTCTGGAGCTTCATGCCGATGCGCATGCGGTTGAAGAAGACGCCCGCGATCAGCGGCCGCTCCTCAGCGACGCCGGTCTCCTTCTCCACCAGGCTCGCCATGATCATGACTTCGTAGGGAGTGAGGCCACGCTGCTTCGCGAGGGCCCGGCGCTCCGGCGTCCAGATGGCCCGCAAGCGGGAGAGCTGCGCCTCCACCACCGCCTTTGCGTCCGCGCCAGGTCCGAGGTTGTAGGTCTCCGGAACCAGCAGGCCCTCGAGGTTCTCCGGCGCGTTGGCGAAGGGCAGGTTGGCGGCGGCGATGAAGTCCTTGGAGCGCGCCATCTTCGTGTACTCGGCGGCGCTCCCCATCCCCGCTTCCTCGACCAGGGCCGCCATCTCCTCGATGCGCAGGCCCGGCGGCAGGGTGATGGGATAGGTCACCTCCGGCGCGTTGATCAGGAGGTCCAGGACCTCATCGGGGGTGAGGTCCGTGGTGAACCGGAACTCGCCGGCCCGCAGCTTGCCGGCAGCCTCCCTGACCCGGAGGAACAGCTTGAACTTCTCGGCGTCCGTGACAATCCCGTTGTCCGCGAGCAGACGACTGACCGCTCCTGGCCCGGACCCGCGCGGAATCGACAAGACCTTCTCTTCTCTCTCCTGCGACGGGGTCGCCTCGAGGAAGGCCTGGGCCTCGGACCACACGAGGTATCCAGCGACGCCAGCGGCGAGAAGCCCCAGCAACAACAACGCACTCAGCACTCTGACGATCTTCATGAACCCTCTTCTGTCCCGGCGCCCGTGGGGGGCTCGGGCTCGACCACTTCTCCGCCAAAGGGCCCGTCGAGCCACTGCTGGAGGATGAGTACGGCGGCCGCCTGATCGATGACCTTCTTGCGCTTCTTGCGCCTCATCCCGCCCGCGATGAGCACACGCTCGGCCTGGGCGGTGGTGAAGCGCTCGTCGAGGAGGACCACCTCACCACTCACCACCCCCGCCACGGCCTTCGCCATCCGGCGGGCCTCCTTCGCGGAGCTCATCTCGCTGCCGTCAGTACCGATGGGCAAACCGACGACGACGCGTACGGGCGCGTACTGATCGCACAGCTCTGCTACCCGCCCCACGTCAGCGCGACGCCCGGTCCGAGCGATGGTCTCCACCGGCTGAGCGAACATCCCCAGGGGGTCCGACACAGCGACGCCGATTGTCTTCGTGCCCACGTCGAGGGCCATCTGTCGACTCAAGGTCCTGCCCAGTCTCCGGTGGGACCGCCGAAGAGCCCCATGTCGTTGCGGGTGCCGTTCACGTCGTTCCAGGCGGCGTCGGGGTTGCCCCCGTCCACGCACTGCGAGGTCGCCTGGAGGGCGTAGTCGTCGTTGCTGTTGTCGCCGTCGTCGCTGAGGCTCACGAACAGGGGGTCCACATTGAGATTGTTTGCGGGGACCGACGGTGTGATGAAGGAGTCGCTGCCGAAGGATCCGCCGGTGTTGTTCCACAGGTTGTTGTACTGCGACTGCGCGGGATACGAGTCCTCGCTGTGGATCCCTGCCCCGACGTTGGACGCGATGATGTTGTTGTAGACCGAGGTGTTCTGCCACACGAGGGTGAACTCGAAGGAGATCACGCCGTCGGAGCTGCTGTTGAAGGCCATCACGTTGTTGGCGATGTAGGGGGCATCAAACCCCGGGTCGTCCACGTGCACCGCGGAGCCCCCTCCGTAGCCGGTGCTGTTTCCCACAAACAGGTTGTTGTAGACGAAGTGCTGCTGTCCATTGAGCATCAGAGCACCGCCCCCATCCACGTCACCAAAGGGGTTGGAGTTGTCGCTTGCGCTGTTCCCGTCGAAGACGTTTTGCACGTACAGGTGATACCCACCACCGCTTCCAAAAGAAGCCCGCCATGAGTAGATGGCGCCACCGTCCCCAGCGGCGTTGCCCGTGAAGACCGAGGTCTCGATGGTCGCCAGACCGTTGCCGAGGTAGATGGCGCCGCCGTCGTTGCCTGACGCGCCTCCTCCCACCCCGCACGTGTTGCTGCTGAACAGCGAACCGGTGACGGTGAGGTCGCAGTTGTTGCAGTGCAGCGCGCCGCCCTCGCCGCCGGAGGAGCAGGCGTTGGAGTCGAAGACGCTGTCGACGATGGTCAGGAGCACGTCGTCGGCGAGCACCGCACCGCCCTCCCCTGCCAGGCCATTGAAGAACGTGAGACCCTCGAGCTCCACGTCCAGCTCGTCCGCGATGGTGAGAACCCTGCCCGTTCCGGAGCCGTCGATGGTCGTCGCCGCCGCGCCTCCGACCCCGAGGAGCGTGATGTCGTCGTCCATCGTCAGCTGCTCGGTGTACGTCCCCGACTGAAGCCACACGTCCACGCAGCCGGCATCTGCCTCGGCGGCGTCGATGGCAGCCTGCGCGGTGGCATGCGGACACTCGAACGTGCCCAGCGCGGTGCAGGTGGGAGGGGGACCCGCTGACGCCCACACCGGGCAGGAGCAGCTCTGGTTGACGAGGCCGTCGCAGTCGTTGTCGACCATGTCGTAACACCCCTCGGTGTTGCCCACATAGGCGTCCGGGTTGGTGTCGTCGCAGTCATCCCCGCTGCACTCGACGGCGCCATCGCCGTCGTCGTCTAGCTCGTCCGACGGCACGACGCTGTCGCAGTCGTTGTCGAGCCCGTCGCAGACCTCGCTCGCTCCGGGGTACGTGTCCCCGCTGCCGTCGTCACACTCCTCGCACGCCAGGAAGCCGTCTGCGTCCGCGTCCGCCTCGTTCGCAGGGAGGAGGGTGTCGCAGTCGTTGTCCAGTCCGTCGCACAGCTCAGGGGCACCGGGATAGACGGTGCCATCGCTGTCATCGCACTCGTCGCAGCCGAGGTAGCCGTCGAGGTCGTCGTCCAGCTCCCCAACGGGAACGACGCCGTCGCAGTCGTTGTCGAGTCCGTCGCAAAGCTCCGGAGCGCCGGGGGAGAACGCGGCGCTGGTGTCGTCGCAGTCCGCGCACGCCAGGGAGCCGTCGCCGTCGCCGTCTGCTTCGTCGGTCGGCACGACGCCGTCGCAGTCGTTGTCGAGGCCGTCGCACAGCTCGACTGCTCCGTTGAACACGGTGGCGTCTGCTTCATCGCAGTCCCCCGCGCAGAGGAGCTCCCCGTCCCCATCGGCGTCCACCTCGTCTGGGTCGGGGGAACCGTCGCAGTCCTGGTCGCCGCCATCGCACAACTCGGGTGCTCCGGGATACACGCTGGCGTCGCCGTCCTCGCAGTCGCCGGCGCAGGAGCGCACTCCGTCGCCGTCGTCGTCGAGCTCGGCGGGGTCGACGGCACCATCGCAGTCGTCGTCGACGCCGTTGCATCGCTCGTCAGCCCCCGGGAGGACGAGGGGATCGGCGTCGTCGCAGTCCCCTTCACACTCACGGAGACCGTCACCGTCGGAGTCGGGCGCCTCGACGCTGCCATCGCAGTCGTTGTCCAGCCCGTCGCAGAGCTCTTCGGCGCCGGAGAACACCGTGACGTCGCCGTCGTCACAGTCCCCCGCGCAAGGCGCGACGCCGTCGCCATCGAGGTCGCTCTCGTTCTCGGGCACGACGCCATCGCAATCATTGTCGATGCCGTCGCAGAGCTCGGGGGCCCCCGGGTAGCGGCTGGGGTCGAAGTCGTCACAGTCGACCCCGCCGAGCGACCCATCACGATCTCCGTCGACGGCGGACGCGAGACCGCGGCCGGTGAGGGGGACCACCACCAGGGCGCCCCCCTGCACGTTGTTCGCCTCGATCACGAGCTGAGCGGACTCGCTGCGGGGCAGGTTCGGCGTGAACGAGACGGTCACCACCAGCGGCTTGTTGGGCTCGATGACCCCCGGAGCCGGACCAACCCAAAATGCAGTCTGGTCGGGCGGCTCGATCCGGACCGTGAGGTTGGCGCGGGCCCCCCCGGTCAGCTCCACCGCCGCCTCGGACTCTTGGGACCAGCCCAGTTCCGTATCCGAGAACGCCAAGGACGGCGGGGTCGCCGTCAACTCCATGCCGGCAGAGCAGCCGGCGAGGATGAACAGACACACGAGCGCGCAGACGGAGGAGAGAAGACGCACGCGCGGATGATACCGATTCCGTCCCCGCCCCGGCCGGGCGAGGGCGGGACCGCATCCACCGGACTACGCTGCCGCCATGCACGACGTCGTCAGCGCCTTTGTGGTGAGCCAGGGGGAAGAACTCCTCACGGGGCTCACGATGGACACCAACGCACACTTCCTCTGCGAGGTGCTGACGAGAGCTGGCCTCCGCGTCCTCGGCGCCCGCACGGCTGGCGACGACCGGGACGCCATCGCCGCGACGCTGGTCGATGCGGCTCGGACGGCCGATGTCGTCCTCTGCACGGGAGGACTCGGCCCCACTGAGGACGACCTCACCGCGGAGAGCGTCGTGGAGGCCTTCGGCGGCGAGCTGGAGCTCAACGATCTCGCCTGGGACCAGGTGAAGGCGCGCTATGCGCGCATCGGGCGGACGATGAGCCCGGCGAACCGCAAGCAAGCCCTGCTCCCGGTGGGCTGCGACGTCCTCGAGAACCTCATGGGGACTGCCCCCGGCTTCGCCGTGAACACGTCGAGCACGCGCATGTACTTCCTTCCGGGTGTCCCTCGCGAGATGAAGGAGATGATCGGGCGGCTCGTCCTCGACGACATCGCCACCAGGTTCGACCTCGTCGCTCCTCTGCGGCACACCTTCCGCGTCATGGGGCGCGGAGAGAGTCAGCTCCAAGAGCAGCTCGGCTCACTGGGAACGCGGTTCCCCGGTGTTCAGCTCGGATTCCGAACGAAGATGCCTGAGAACCACGTCAAGCTGGTGGCGGCGCCGGGGGAAGCCAACTGGGAGTCAGCCAAGGCCTGGGTCCGCGAGGAGCTCGGAGACAACTGCTTCACGGAAGACCCAGACGAGGAACTCGCAGCCGTGGTCGGGCGGATGCTGGTGGACCGCGGTGAGCGGGTCGCCCTCGCCGAGTCCTGCACGGGCGGTTGGGTCGCTCATCTCTTCGTGAGCGAGCCGGGCAGCTCGCGGTGGCTCGAGCGAGGCTGGGTGACCTACTCCAACGAGAGCAAGACGGAGGAGGTCGGCGTGCCCGAAGGGGTCATCGCGGAGAACGGGGCCGTCTCCGAGGAAGTCGCGCGGGCGATGGCCGAAGGCTGTCGGGCCCATGCACCGGTGGACTGGGGAGTGGGGATCACCGGCGTCGCGGGCCCCACGGGCGGCAGCCCCGACAAGCCCGTGGGCACGGTGTGGATCGCCATCGCAGGGCCCTCGGGAACCCACGCTCGCAAGCTACGCCTGGGCCGCGACCGAACGGCGAACCGCCGGTTCTCCGCGTTCATCGCGGTCGAGATGCTGCGACGCCAGATCCTGCGACTGAACGCCGGCTGAGAACGCCCTCCCAACCCGGGACAGTTTCTGTCCCACCCTCCCCGCAGAGTCTTGCTGAAAGCGCGATGCACAAACCGCCTCGCACCGTCAGAGCGCATGCTATATCCGCGTTCCCCGGGATACTTCGGGGGCACAAGGATTCCGACTTGACCTGAACAACTGTTCAGTCTAGTTTCGGGGCGTGAGCAGACCGTGTGACGGCGCCAGCCCCGGAGGTTGAAATGATGGGTTCCAAGAAGAAGTCGAAGAGCAGCAAGCATGGTGTGGTCGAGCCCGCGGGGGACGATGCCGCTCGGCGCCGCGCCCTCGACCTGGCGGTCGAGAGCATCGAGAGGGACTTCGGCAAGGGCGCGATCATGCGTCTCGGCGAAGACCAGAAGCTCTCCCTTGGCGTGCGCGCCATCTCCACCGGTTCCATCGGAGTGGACATCGCTCTGGGCATTGGGGGGATTCCTCGGGGACGCGTGGTCGAGATCTTCGGACCGGAGAGCTCCGGGAAGACGACCCTGACCCTGCAATGCATCGCCGAGGCTCAGAAGACCGGCGGCCTCGCGGCGTTCATCGATGCGGAGCACGCTCTGGACGTGCAGTACGCCCGCAAGCTCGGCGTGCGCACGGACGACCTGCTGATCTCCCAGCCCGACACCGGTGAGCAGGCTCTCGAGATCTGCGAGACCCTCGTCCGCTCTGGCGCCCTCGACGTGGTCGTCATCGACTCCGTGGCGGCCCTGGTGCCGAAGGCTGAGCTCGAAGGCAACATGGGCGACTCGCTGCCCGGCCTCCAGGCACGCCTGATGAGCCAGGCGCTGCGGAAGCTGACCGCCGTCGTCGCCAAGAGCGACTGCACGGTCATCTTCATCAACCAGATCCGCCACAAGATCGGCGTGATGTTCGGCAGCCCCGAGACGACGACGGGTGGCAACGCACTCAAGTTCTACTGCTCGGTGCGCATCGACATCCGTCGGATCGGCAGCATCAAGCAGGGCGACCAGGTCATCGGGAACCGCACCCGGGTGAAGATCGTCAAGAACAAGGTCGCGCCACCCTTCGCCAAGACGGAGTTCGACATCCTGTTCGGTCAGGGCGTGAGCAAGTCCGGGGAAATCCTCGACATGGCGGTGGACCTGGGTCTCGTTCGAAAGAGCGGTTCGTGGTATTCCTATGGAGACCAGCGAATGGGCCAGGGACGGGAACAGGCGCGCCACTACCTCATCGAAAACAGCGAGATTCAGGAGACGCTTCAGGCGTCCATTCTCGCTGAACACGGCATCGGTGAAGCGGCGTTGACCGCAGCGGCACCAGTCGCAGAGGCATAGCGCGCCAGTCCCCGCTCAGGCCATAGCGACGGCGCACCAGCGCGCGTGGCAGGAGCCTCGGTGGAACTGAACGACATCCTTCGGGTCGGCACCGCGCACGGAGCCAGTGACATCCACCTTCGGGTGGGGATCCCCCCCATGCTTCGCATTCAGGGGAACTTCGTGCCGGTGCGCGACTACCCGCGCCTCACCCCCGAACACACCGCGAAGTTCGCGGCGGCCATCATGACCAAGGTCCAAAAGGAGAAGTTCTCCCGGACGATGGAGATGGACATGGCGTACGGCGTGCGCGGTCTCGGCCGCTATCGCGTCAACGTGTTCCGCCAGCGCATGACCCTGGGGCTCGTGTTCCGCACGATCTCCAGCAAGATCCTGGGGTTCGAAGAACTCAATCTCCCCCCGGTGATCAAGAAGATCGCCGACGAGAACCGCGGTCTGGTGCTGGTGACGGGGACCACGGGCTCCGGGAAGTCGACCACGCTCGCGGCGATGATCGACTACATCAACAACAGCCGCAGCTGCCACATCCTCACCATCGAAGACCCCATCGAGTTCATGCACCGCGACAAGCGCGCGGTGATCACCCAGCGCGAGGTTGGCGTCGACACCGTCGCCTATGCCCCAGCGCTGCGCTCCGCCCTGCGGCAGGACCCCGACATCATCCTCGTGGGAGAGATGCGGGACCTCGAGACGGTGGAGATCGCTCTGGAGGCGGCGGAGACGGGCCACCTGGTCATGTCGACCCTCCACACGATGGATGCGACGGAGACCATCACCCGTGTGGTTTCGCTCTTCCCTCCCCACCAGCAGGACGGGGTGCGACTCCAGCTCGCAGGGATCTTGCGGGGAGTCATCAGCCAGCGCCTCGTGCCGCGCGCAGATGGAAAGGGACGGCTCCCGGCCATCGAGGTGCTCGTGAACACCGGCCAGGTGCGCGAGTACCTCGAGAACCCGAAGCGGGCGAAGGAGATCTCCGACGTCATCGCTCGGGGCAAGTCCACCTACGGCAGCCAGACGTTCGACCAGAGCCTCTACAGCCACTACAAGTCGAACCTCATCACTTATGAGGACGCGCTGAAGTACAGCTCCAACCCCGATGACTTCGCGTTGCGGGCGTCGGGCGTCGTCTCCTCGAGCGACAACTACTGAGCGGCTTCGTTCGGACGGCTTCTCGTTGAACTGAGGCGCGGTTCGCTTCGCAGCGAGCGCCCCGCGAGGCACCACCAAGAGGGTGGGAGTCGGACCCAGGTCAGGGATGCTGGCCCTGGGCCCTTCCGTCTTGCGTGCGGAGCATTATCATTCCCCGGCTTTCGGGCCGGCCCACGTCCTCGGCCCGAGTTTGGAACTCCCATGAAGGCCGCTGACATCCGCCGCAGCTTCTTGTCGTTCTTCGCCTCGCGCACCCACTCGGTGCAGCCGAGCGCCGCGCTGGTTCCAGCGAACGACCCGTCTCTCTTCTTCACCAACGCCGGAATGGTCCAGTTCAAGGACGTCTTCACGGGGGACGACCCGAGGGAGTACACCCGCGCGACCACGGTGCAGAAGTGCATGCGGGTCTCGGGCAAGCACAACGACCTGGAGAACGTGGGCTTCACTGCGCGGCACCACACGCTCTTCGAGATGCTCGGCAACTTCTCTTTTGGCGACTACTTCAAGAAGGAAGCCATCGCCTGGGCGTGGGAGTACCTCACCGTGGAGATGGGCCTTCCGAAGGAGCGCCTGTACGTCTCGGTGTACCTCGACGACGACGAGTCCTACGACCTCTGGCTCGCTCAGGGAGTGCCAGCCGAGCGCATCGCGCGGTGCGGCGCCAAGGACAACTTCTGGTCCATGGGGCCCACCGGCCCCTGCGGTCCCTGCACCGAGATCCACTGGGACCTCGGAGAGAACTTCGTTCCCGACAACGAGCCCGACCCCTGGGGCAAGGGCTGGGATGCGGGCCGGATCATGGAGATCTGGAACCTCGTCTTCATGCAGTACGAGCGCTTCAAGGACGGCGACGCCATCTCGCAGCGCGACCTCCCGCGCCCCTCTGTCGACACGGGCATGGGACTCGAGCGGCTCGCAAGCATCGTGCAAGGCCACACCTCGTCGTGGGAGATCGACGAGTTCCAGACCCTCATCGGGGTCGCGGGCTCCATCGCCGGAACCACGTACGGCGAGAACCCCGACAACGACGTGGCCATGCGCGTCATCGCGGACCACGCGCGCGCCGCGGCGTTCCTCATCGCCGACGGGGTCATGCCTGCGTCGGAAGACCGTGGCTACGTCCTTCGTCGCGTGATGCGGCGGGCGATCCGGTACGGCGTCAAGCTCGGCATCAACCGAACCTTCCTGCACGAGATCAGCGACACCGTCGTGGACCTGATGTCCGACACCTACCCCGAGCTCACGGAGCGACGGGACTTCATCAACAAGGTCGTCCTCAATGAGGAGACGGCGTTCCGCGCGACCCTGGACCGGGGTTTGACCCTCATCGAGGCCGCGTTCGAGACCATGCGTACGGCGGGCGAGACGGTTCTCGGCGGCGAGACCACCTTCCAGCTTCACGACACGTTCGGTTTCCCGCCCGACCTCACCGAGGTGATCGCGGGCGAGCAGGGCTTCACCGTGGACATGGCGGGCTATCAGACCGCCATGGAAGCGCAGCGCAGCCGTGGCCGCGACGCCTGGAAGGGCTCCGGCGAGACCGGCGTCGACGGCGTGTACCGCTCCCTCGAAGAGTCGGGGCCGACAGAGTTCAGCGGCTACGGAGCCACCGTCGCCAGCAGCACCGCCCAGGTCCTCCTCGTGGGCGGCGAGCGCCGAGCGAGCGTCGGGCACGGCGAGGACGTCGAGATCGTCGTCGCCGGAACCCCGTTCTACGCCGAGTCCGGCGGTCAGATCGGCGATCATGGCGTGATCTCCTGGGACGGCGGCTCGGCGACCGTCCACGACGTCGTCAAGCCCGGAGGCACCGTGTTCGTGCATCGCGCGCACATCGATGAGGGCGTGCTCGCCGTCGGCGACGAAGTCACCCTCACAGTGGACGCGGTGCGGCGCGGCGACATCGAGCGCAACCACACCGCCACTCACCTCTTGCACGCCGCCCTGCGCGAGGTGCTCGGCACGCACGTGCAGCAAAAGGGGTCGTTCGTGGGGCCCGAGCGGCTTCGTTTCGACTTCAGCCACTTCGGCGCGGTGACGACCGAGGAGTTGGAGACCATCGAGGACCGCGTCAACGAGCAGATCCTCGCCAACACGAGCACCCACGTCTCGCAGACCTCCATGGCCGACGCCAAGGACATGGGGGCCATGGCGCTGTTTGGTGAGAAGTACGGCGACGTCGTCCGCGTCGTGCAGGTCCCTGGCTTCTCGACGGAGCTCTGCGGCGGAACCCACTGCACCGCCACCGGGCAGATCGGTCTCCTCAAGGTGGTCTCCGAAGGCGGGATCGCCGCGGGTGTGCGACGCATCGAAGCCATCTCTGGCCGCGGCGCCGTGCGCTGGGCCCGGGGCCTGGAGACGCGGCAGTCACAGCTCTCCGAGCGTCTCAAGACCCCTCCCGAGGGGACCCTGGGCAAGGTCGAGCGACTCCTCGAGGAGCGCAAGTCCTTGCAGCGCCAGGTGGAGGAGCTCAAGCAGCAGCTGGTGACGGGCGGAGTCGGCGGGGGCCCGGAGGTCCGAGAGATTGGCGGCGTGCAGGTCATCGCCACGGTGCTCGACGGCGTGTCTGGCAAGGAGCTTCGAGGTCATGGCGATGCCTTGCTCGACAAGCTCGGCTCGGGCGTCGTCGTGCTGGGTGCCGCAGACGGGGCCAAGGCCAGCCTTCTCGTGAAGGTAAGCAAGGACCTCACCGATCGCGTGAAGGCGGGCGACCTCGTGCGGGTCCTCGCGGCCGAGATCGGCGGGAAGGGTGGTGGACGCCCGGACATGGCGCAGGCCGGAGGGCGTGAGCCCGGGAACCTCCCGGTCGCCATCGAAAAGGCCTGGAGCGCGGTCGAGGCATCCCTGGCCTGAGCCGCCTCGGAGATGCAGCCGCTGCCCCGATCACCGAGTCCAGGGTTGGGTCAAGACCCCGTGGTAGGGTCAACTCGGGCGGGTGAGGACGAGAGACGCATGGGGGACGAGCCGCAGGATGCGGTCCCGAGGGCCTTCTGGCCGGTGATTGCTCGCTTCGGCGAGCGCGCGCCGGTGGGAGTCATGCTGCTCGACGCCGAGGGGCGTATCGTCTGGGAGAACCGGACGGCCCACGCCATCCTTGGCCTGCCCCTCGACGAGCCCAGCCCGACCCGTGGCCTGAAGATCACCGAGATGGCCAACGTCCAGGCGGCCGGCGCCGCGGCCCTCCTCCGCTCGTTGACCTCGGGTGCCGAGGTCAAGGACATCCTCATCGACATCACGTCCATCACCGGGCGCGAGATCAGCATGCTGATGGATGGAGGTGCGGTCCGCGGCGACGACGGCGAGGTCATCGGCGCCTGGCTCGCCGGACGCGACCTGTCCAACGACGCAAATCAGGCCGGTCGGCTGCTCGCACTCCAACGAATGGAGCTGCTGGGCTTGTCCGTCACTGGGGTCATTCACGACTTGAACAACACCCTCACGGGCCTCTCCGGCGCCCTCGAGTTGATGCGCGGGGGCGAGCAGCCGAGCCACACCCTCCTTGGCGGCCTGGAGGGCATGGTGCGACGGTCCCAGGACATCGCCGCACGCCTCCTCGAGGTCTCTCGCCCCGGCAATCAGGACCTTCAGCCCATGGACCTGCGCACCCCGGTGCGGCAGGCCGCCGATCTGATGCGCCACGGCCTCGGACCGGGAATCAACATCGAGTGCGAGCTCCCACGCGGCCAGGTCCCAGTGGAGTGTGCGCGCACGAACCTCCTGCAGGCGCTCTTCAATCTGGGGACGAACGCCCGGGATGCCATGGACGGGACAGGCTCGATTCGCGTTGGACTCTCCTCGGTCCTCGACCCAGCCCTGTGCGAAGAGATGGGCTGGGACGGAAACCGCTACGCCCGCATCACCTTCTCCGACTCTGGGCCCGGGATCCCGCCCGCGATGGCGACCCGCATCTGGGAGCCGTTCTTCACGACGAAGGGCGGATCGGGGACCGGGATGGGCCTCGCGGTCGTCCACCGGGCGGTGCTCGACCACAGCGGGCTCATCACCTTGCAGTCGACGGATGAGGGGGCGTCGTTCGAGATCCGTCTGCCGATGTTCCTCGGGCTGGTCGACGACGACGAGCCGACGCGCTCCATGGTGGTTCCTCGCCAGTTCAACGTGCATGGACCGCCCCTGGAGGGGCAGCGCGTGCTCGTAGCCGACGATGAACCAGCTCTGCGCCTGGTCCTGGACAGCGGGCTCGCGGTGAAGGGCGCCGAGGTGACCGTGGTCCCCGACGGCTCCACCGCCCTGGTCGCCGCCGGCCGCGCCCTCGAGGAGGGAGTCCCCTACCACTCCGCCCTCGTCGACCTGCACATGCCGGGACTCGACGGCGTCGGGCTGCTCTCGGAGCTGCGCGCCCGCCATCCGAACCTGCGCCTCGTCGCCACCTCGGGCCTGGAACCCGCGCCGGCGGTGATGGACGAGATCTCCGGGCTGAGAGCTACCTTCCTTCCCAAGCCCTTCCGGCTCGCCCACGTGGTCGAGGCCCTCATGAACCCGTGACGAGCGCCGAGCGCCACCGAGTCCCCGCCGGCAAGGTGGCGGTGATGCTCAACGCAAACGCCGGGCGCGTCAGGAAGAAGCACGTCCGCCTGGTGGAGACCCACCTCCCAAACGCGCTCCTCCTGTGGACCCGCTCCCTCGAAGAGGCCAACGACGCGGTGGAGGCGCTGCTGGAGAGCGGCGTCGAGACCGTCTTTGCTGGTGGCGGGGACGGCACGATCATCGACATCGCCAATCGCCTCCTGCGGTATCGCGACGTACCGAGGCTCGGGGTGCTGCGTCTTGGCACCGGCAACGCCCTCGCCACATGGGTCGGCGCCGGCAGCGTGGCCGAAGACCTCGCAGCATGGTCTCGCGGCCAGCCCTACGAGGAGATGCCGATGCGCCTCGTCCAGGCCGACGGAGAGCGCTTTCCCTTCGCGGGGCTCGGCTGGGATGCTGCGGCCCTCAACGACTACAAGCAGCTCAAGGAACGGATGGAGGCGACCGCACTACGCGGTCTGAGCCAGCAACTGTGGGTCTGGCTTGCAGCGGTGTTCTCGAGCACGGTGCCGCGCATGGCCACAGACCGTGTCGCCCCTCGGGCGCGCATCGAGGTCACGCGGGGGGAAGCCTGGCGAGTAAACCTGCAGGGGGAGCGCGTCGGAGACCCAGTGCCCGTGGGCGGCACGCTGTACGAGGGCCCGGCCCACCTCTGTGCGTTCGCCACGACGCCCTACTACGGCTACGCCATCCGCATGTTCCCTCACGCCACGCGGCTCCAGAGCCACCTGCATCTGCGGGTCTCCGCCATGGACGTCTCGACGGTGGTGAACGAGATTCCCCGGCTGTGGACCGGCGAGCTCGTGAACGACAAGCTCTACGACTTCCTCGCCGAGGAAGTAGAGATTCGCTACGAGCGGCCGGTGCCGTACCAGGTAGGTGGCGATGCGAGGGGCGTGCGGGAGAGGATCACCGTGGGCATCTCGCCTCTGGCGATGCCCGTGCTGAGATTCAGCCGCCCTCCGGCGGGGCCTCTTCGGTCGCGCTGACTGCGGGCGCCTCGACGGGCTTCGGCTCCGGCGCCGGCATCGCGGCCACCTTCTCGAGCATCGCGGCGGCGCGCTTGCCCCAGCGCCCTTCAGCGTCCACCGCGACGAGGGCGGTGAGGGCCTCGGATGCCTCGGGCACTCGCTCGAGCTTCACCAGGCAGAGGGCACGTCGGTACGCCGCCTTCCCCATGGTGGGGGCTTCGGGGTAGTCGTCGAGGGCGATGCGGTACCGCCGCTCCGCGGCTCCGAAGCTCTTCTGCTTCCAGTAGAAGTTGCCGATCTGGGTGGCCGCGCGACCGAGCCGGCGCTCCGCCTTGAATCGAAGTCGCTTCACCTCGTCCAGATACTCCGACTCGGGGAAGCGCTGCTCGAAGTCGTTCACGAACCGGATGCCCAGGGTCGTGTGCTGCTGGTCCCGCTGCGGCACGGTCGGCGCGAGCTTGAACTCGGCACGGGCCGTTCGGTAGACCGCGTAGTCCACTTCGGGATGCCGAGGGTGCAGACGGGTGAACTGCCGGTAGCTGTCGACGGCCTCGAGGTAGCTCGCCTTCTCGAACAGGCAGTCCGCGACGCGGAGCTCGCTCAGCACGGAGTACTTGTTGAACGGGAAGTGGTTTCGCACCTTCTCGAACGAGATCACCGCCTCGTCGTAGTAGCCCCGCTTCATCTGGCGCAGCCCCTGCTCGTACAGTTCCTCGGGGTCCTCCGGCTCCACACCTGCCCACGCCGCCGTCGGCACGGCGACAGCGAGGAGGAGGACGAGCACGAGGCGGGCGAACACGGACAAAGGCAACTCCGAAGCGGCGCCATCCTGCCTTCCGGTCTCGGACCCCGCAAGGGCGGAGGGGACTGGTCGTTGGGCGGCCGTGGGCAACGTTCCCGCAGCCTTTCGACGTCGGAGGTCCCGTTGAGGCGTTGCATTTGACAAAATCGCGGCTGCTCCCAGGTTCAGCCCAGCGTCACCGGGAGTGGCGCACCGAACAAGACCCACGCGATCCCCGTGATCGCAGCCAGAGGACACGCGATGAGCGCCTCCGATTCCGCGACGGGACACCGCCCGCTCGACTTCCAGACCTTCGTGCTCTCGTTGGGCACGTCTGCCCTCGTGCAGCTGGGCGAAGCCCCGGTGCCGGGCCAGACCAGCTTCGAGAAGGATGTGGAGGGCGCCCGCCAGACGATCGACATCCTCGCGATGCTCGAGACCAAGACGGCAGGCAACCTGACCGAGCAGGAGAGCAGCCTGCTCCGCAATCTGTTGACCGATCTGCGGCTCCGCTTCGTGCGCGCCGGAAAGTAGCCAGGAGAGCCCCATGCGAAGCGACAAGCTGACGGTCAAGAGTTCCGAAGCCATCACCGCCGCCACCGAGTTGGCCGGCGAGTTGGGCCACCAGGAGGTGAGCAACGAGCACGTCCTCGTCTCCCTCATCCAGCAGAAGGACGGGGTCGTCCCCGGGATCTTGAGCAAGGTGGGCGCGAGCCCCGGGCAGATCCTGGGAGATCTCGAGAAGGCTCTCCAGCGAAAGGCCAAGGTCCAGGGCGGGCGCCAGTTCATGGGCGACCGGCTGAACGCCGTGGTGAACAAGGCGTTCAAGGAGGCCAAGGCCCTCAAGGACGAGTACGTCTCGACCGAGCACATCCTCCTCGCCATGACCGAGGACAAGGGCGAAGCCGGCAAGCTCCTGCGGGAGAAGGGCCTCAAGAGGGACGTCGTCCTCAAGGCCATGGCGGATGTGCGCGGCTCCCACCGCGTGACCGACCAAAACCCCGAGGAGAAGTTCCAGAGCCTCGCCAAGTACGGGCGCGACCTCACGGAGATGGCCCGCAGCGGAAAGCTCGACCCGGTCATCGGCCGGGACGAGGAGATCCGCCGCACGATCCAGATCCTCGCGCGGCGCACGAAGAACAACCCGGTGCTCGTCGGTGAGCCCGGCGTCGGCAAGACCGCCCTCGCCGAGGGCCTCGCCAACCGCATCATCGCGGGCGACGTGCCGGAGACCCTGCGCGACAAGCGCCTCATCTCCCTCGACCTCAGCTCGATGGTGGCCGGCGCGAAGTTCCGCGGGGAGTTCGAGGAGCGCCTCAAGGCGGTGCTCAAGGAGGTTCAGGACTCCGACGGAGAGGTGATCCTCTTCATCGACGAGCTCCACAACCTCGTGGGCGCCGGCAAGTCCGAAGGCTCCATGGACGCGTCGAACATGCTCAAGCCGGCCCTCGCCCGCGGCGAGCTGCGCTGCATCGGCGCCACGACGCTGGACGAGTACCGCAAGCACATCGAGAAGGACTCCGCCCTGGAGCGCCGGTTCCAGCGCGTCTGGGTCGGGGAGCCGTCCGTCGAGGACACCATCGCGATCCTCCGCGGACTCAAGGACGCCTACGAGGCTCACCACGGGGTGCGCATCCAGGACGCCGCCCTCATCGCGGCGACGCGGCTGTCGCATCGCTACATCGCCGACCGGTTCCTGCCGGACAAGGCCATCGACCTCGTCGACGAGTCGGGCGCCGTGGTGCGCATGGGCATCGACTCGCTGCCCGTGGAGATCGACCAGCTTCAGCGCAAGATCATGCAGCTGCAGATTGAGCAGCAGGCCCTGGGCAACGAGAAGGATCGCGCCAGCAAGGACCGACTGAAGCTCATCGAGAAGGAGCTGGCCGAGCTCGTCGAGGAGAGCACCGGGCTCAAGGCGCGATGGCAGTCCGAGAAGGACGCCATCACCGCCATTCGCACCAAGAAGCAGTCGCTCAACGACGCCCGCGGCGGCATGGAGCGCGCCGAGCGCGACGGCAACCTGCAGAAGGCAGCGGAGCTCAAGTTCGGCATCATCCCGGGCCTCGAGAGCGAGATCACCGAGCTCGAGAAGGCGCTCCACGAGAAGCAGGGCGACAACCCCATGCTGGTGGAGGAGGTCAACGAGGACGTCATCGCCGGCGTCGTGGCCCGCTGGACCGGCATCCCCGCGAACCGCCTCAAGGAGTCCGAGATCGCGAAGCTGATGCGCATGGAGGACAACCTGCGCAACCGCGTCGTCGGTCAGGACAAGGCCCTCGAGCTCGTGAGCAAGGCCGTGCGCCGGTCCCGCGCTGGACTCCAGGAGCCCAACCGTCCCATCGGCTCGTTCATCTTCCTCGGCCCCACCGGTGTCGGGAAGACCGAGACGGCCAAGGCCCTCGCGGAGTTCCTGTTCGACGACGAGATGGCCATGGTCCGCATCGACATGAGCGAGTTCATGGAGAAGCACGCGGTGGCTCGCCTCGTCGGGGCGCCCCCCGGGTACGTGGGCTACGAGGAAGGCGGCGTGCTCACCAACGCCGTCGCGAACCGCCCCTACTCGGTGGTGCTGTTCGACGAGATCGAGAAGGCGCACCCCGATGCCTTCAACATCCTCCTGCAGATGCTCGACGACGGGCGCCTCACGGACAGCCACGGCAAGACCGTCGACTTCCGCAACACCGTCATCATCATGACCAGCAACGTCGGCGCCCACGAGATCGTGGCCAACGCTGGCGACTACGAACAGATGTCCGCCGTGGCGATGAAGGCCCTTCAGGCCAAGTTCCGGCCCGAGTTCATCAACCGCATCGACGACGTCGTGTGCTTCAACCCGCTCACTCGAGCCAACATCTCGGGGATTGTCGACATCCAGCTGCGCGGGCTCCAGAAGCTGCTCGCCGGTCGGGAGATGACGCTGGAGTTGACGGACGACGGCAAGCAGCTGCTCGGTGACCTCGGCTACGACCCTGCATACGGCGCACGCCCCTTGAAGCGGGCCATCCTGCGCTACCTCAAGGACCCGCTCTCGATGCACATTCTGGACGGCGCCTTCGGCGCTCAGGATCACGTCATCGTGGACGCCGAAGAGGGCTCGTTCATCTTCGGGCGAGGTGCGCGCGCCTCCACCGAAGAAGAGGGCGACGCGGGGCCGGGCCTGCCGGCTCCGGGTGAGGGAGACGCCGCCGCTCCCGCGTAGTCTGGACAAAACAGCAGCGGGCTTCGGCGCGGGAGCGGGCTTCGGAGCGGCACAAGGCGCCGAGGCCTCTCCACCCGCCGGTACATCGCCGAGCGTCTCCCGGGCCTGATCTCCTCGCACCGCCGAATCGCGTGCCTCTGTCCCTCGCGATGCTCGACCTGGATCACTTCAAGGCAATCAACGACAACGAGATCGCTCAGGATACTTCCCCGAGTTGAGCACAGGTACCCTCTGACCTTCGGAGGTTCCATGCGTCTCGCCCCCCTCGCCCCCCTCGCCGCTCTCAGCGCCCTGACCCTCGGTCTGGCGCTCCCCTCGCTGGCCTCGGCCGTCACCATCAACTTCGACGACGTCTCGCGGCCTTGCGTGTTCAGCTCGGCTCCGGTCATGACGACGGAGTACTCCTCCCAGTCCATCACGTTCTCCGGGGGGTGGGAGGGGCTGAACCAGTGCGGCAACTTCGGCGTCAGTGGCCACAGCGCCCCGAACTTCCTGGCCTGGAACCTCGGCATTGGCGGGCAGAGCGCCACCGAGACCCTGACCTTCAGCCAGGACGCCAACAGCATCGGCTTCCTCATCGGGACCCCTCAGGGGGGAAGCGCGTCCATCACCGCCTACGACGCGGCGGGCACCGCGTTGCAGACCGTCAGCCGGTCGCTGAGCGGCACGGTGCAGTCCGTCAACCTGACCGCGACCGGGGTCCGCAGCCTCACCATCACCGTGCCTGGCGGGAGCTACGGGGTCCTCGACGACCTCACCTACAGCCTCAACGCGCCGCCAGTGGCAGACGCGGGGGGCCCGTACAGCGGGGGCCAGGGCAGCGCCATCTCCCTTGATGGGAGCGGCAGCAGCGACAGCGACGGCTCGGTCTCGAACTACGAGTGGGACTGCACCGACGACGGGACCTACGACGTCAGCTCGGCCAGCGCCACCGCCAACACCTGCACCTACCCCGACGACGGCACCTACACCGTCCGGCTCCGCGTCACGGACGACGACGGCTCCCAGGCCACGGACACCGCCACCGTCACCGTCACGAACGCCCTCCCTACAGCGAACGCGGGCGGCCCATACACGGTGAACCAGGGCGTCGCATTGTCTCTCGACGGCAGCGCCAGCAGCGACAGCGACGGCACCCTCAGCGACTACGCCTGGGACTGCACGTCCGACGGCTCGTACGACGTCAACGACGCGAGCGCCACCGCCAGCACCTGCACCTACGCCGACGTGGGCACCTACACCATCACCCTGCAGGTCACCGACGACGACGGCGGCACCGCCACCGCCACCGCCA
>JAGSHC010000180.1 GCA_023954745.1 Deltaproteobacteria bacterium
CAGGGCGGCTCGGCTCACGGCTGGTCCCCCGCATCGAGCAGCGGTGGCCCCCAGGGGTCGGCGAGCAGCTCCTCATCGAGAGGACTGGCGATGACGGGCCCGCGAGAGCCTCCCTGATAGGGGCCACGGCCCGGGTCGGTGATGACGAGGACCTCGTCGGCGCGGTCCAGCCGCACGGCCGTCTCGACCCTCGCTTCGACGAAGAGCCCGCTCTCGGCTGCCTGAGCGAATTGGACCGAGCCCAGGGGCACGCCCTCGGGGAACACTCCGTCTTCGCCGGAGGTGACGACGAGATCGCCCTCTGCGACATCCGCGAGATCGCTGCGCCGGATGTAGCCCAGCTCCAGGCCACCGTCCCCGTCCCCCACTCCCACGGCGCGGGCCCGGCTCCGCTGCACGACAGCGCCCACGGAGGAGAGGCCGTCGGTGATCAGGAGGACGTCCGCATAGGACCGGCTCGCGCGAAGCACGCTGCCCACCGCTCCCTGGGAGCTGATGACCGCCATGCCCGGCTCGAGGCCATCGCCGGTGCCTCGGTCGATGCGTAGGGTGCGGAAGCGGGAGGAGGTCCCCCGCCCGATGACCGCGGCGGTGAGGGTCTCGCCCTCCACCCGTGACTGCAGCCCCACGAGATCGCGCAGGCGGTCGTTCTGGGCGCGCAGCTCTGCGTTCTCGGCCACCTTCGCTTCGGCGATGGCGAGCCGCTTCCGCAGCTCCTCGTTCTCTTTGTTCGTCCCCACGAGGGCGAAGTAGGTGGAGAACACCCCGCCCACCCCCGACACCGACCGCGTCATCGCCTTCTGCACCGGCCCGGTGAGGGTCAGGAGCGCGCGATCGGCGAAGTTGAGGTCAGCTTCAGGCTGGAGTCGAGCGTGCACGTGCCAGCCGAGGACGGCCAGGAGCGCGAGCACCGCAGCTGCGCGGAGGGCGGGACGGGACACGGCGGGGGCCTTCGCTCTCTTCTTAGTTGAGCATCACGTTCCGCAGGAGGTCCATCTCTTCGAGGACCTTGCCGGAGCCGAGAGCGACCGCGTTGAGCGGCTCATCGGCGACGACGACGGGGAGACCGGTCTGCTCGGAGAGCAGCATGTCGAGGCCACGAAGCTGGGCTCCGCCTCCCGCGAGCACGATGCCCTTGTCGACGATGTCGGCGGCCAGCTCGGGCGGCGTCTTCTCTAGGGTCATGAGCACCGCCTCCACGACCAGCCCCACGCTCTCTTCGAGGGCCTCGCGAATCTCGTCGCTCGTGATCGTGATCTCCTTCGGAATCCCGACGGTGAGGTCACGTCCCTTGATGCTCATCTCGACGACGCCCTCGGGGAACGCGTCCCCGTGGGCGTTGCCGATGCTCATCTTGATGCGCTCCGCGGTCCGCTCTCCGATGATGAGGTTGTGGCGCTTGCGGACGTGGTGGACGATCGCGTCGTCCCACTTGTCTCCGCCGACCTTGACCGACTCGGCGGTCACGATTCCGGCGAGGCTGATGACCGCGACCTCGGTCGTGCCACCGCCGATGTCGACGATCATGTTGCCGCTCGGCTCAGTGATGGGGAGGTTCGCGCCAATGGCGGCGGCGAGGGGCTCCTCGATGAGGTAGACCTCGCTGGCGCCTGCGTTCTCGGCCGACTCACGGACGGCGCGCTTCTCCACGACCGTCACTCCCGAGGGGATGCAGATGACCATCCGCGGCTTCACGAAGGTGCTGCGGTTGTGGGCCTTCTGGATGAAGTAGCGAAGCATCGCTTCGGTCACCGCGAAGTCGGCGATGACCCCATCCTTGAGTGGGCGGACGGCGCGGATCTCGCCAGGCGTCTTGCCGAGCATCTCCTTCGCTTCGTGGCCGACTGCGACGACCTTCTGGTTGCCGGAACGGGTGGTGGCCACAGCGACGACGCTGGGCTCGTTGGAGACGATGCCGCGACCCTTGACGTACAGCAGCGTATTGGCTGTACCAAGGTCGATGGCGATGTCCTTGGAGAACATTCCGAAAAGGGCGTTGAACAATGCAGACTCACATACAGCGACAGGAACATTGCGTCCCTGAGATTCCACGACAGCAGCTTCAGCGAGAGTCGGCGCCCCGATTGGCGGTTTCTACCACTCGGAGCCCCAACACGACGGAGCGTGCCCGCTGCCGGGATGGCGTGTCAATGAAGAAAACAGGGCCTCGTCCACATTTCTTCGCCCCCGCAAGCAGCCCGCGCCAGACGGGGTCTCCTCGGCGAAAGTTCCCATAGACTGGCGTCGCTGAAAACGGAGGCTGGAGGGCCGCTGAAGCCGGTGCCCTGAGCGCATTGACGCGCCAGTTCGCTTCCCTTACTTTTCCGCGTCCCGCGCGCGGCCCGCGTGAGATTTGACCCCTGCCCAGAGGCTCCGATGCTCGGATGGATTCGCAACAACACTGACAGCCCCGTCGTCAAGATCATCCTTGGCGTGCTGTCCCTGACCTTCGTCTTCTTCTTCGGCTCCTCGGCGCTGTTCGGAGACCGCACGGAGGTCGTCGCCGACGTGAACGGCGAGGCAATCCGCGACGTGCACATCCTCCCGCTGCTCCAGCAGCAGGTCCGGATCCAGCGCCAGTTCAACCAGGGCAAGGAGCCGGATCTGGAGCGGCTGCGCCAGCAGGTCCTCGACTCGGTCATCGACCAGCGGCTGATGGTGCAGGCGGCGAAGGAGGAGGGCTTCCTCGTCTCCGACAAGGAGCTGCGGCGCGCCATCCTCGAGAACCCCAGCTTCCAGGACGACGAGGGCAAGTTCGACAGCGCCCTTTACAAGCGCTTCGCCGGTCGCGCGGGCAGCACGTACGAGAAGGACCTGCGTGAGCAGCTCCTCGTCGAGGCCATGCAGGACTTCATCCGTCGCTCTGCTCGGGTGTCCGAGGCCGAGCTCAAGGCCGCCTTCGAAGACGAGTCCAGCAAGCGAGACATCGAGTTCGTGCGCGTCCCCACGGCCCTGTTCCGCGACGCGGTGACCCTCACCGACGACGAGGTCAGCGCCTGGGCGGGTGAGAACGAAGACGCCATCACCGACCGCTTCGACCGCGACTTCGACAGCAAGTACAACGAGGCGAAGAAGGTCAAGGCCAGCCACATCCTCATGAAGTTCTCGGACGACGACACGGACGAGGACAAGGCCGAGGTCACCAAGCTGATGGAGGCAGTGCTCGCCGAGGTCAAGGCGGACGGCGCCGACTTCGAAGCCCTCGCGCGCAAGTACAGCGAGGATGGCTCTGCGAGCCGCGGCGGGGACCTGGGCTTCTTCGACGAGAAGCGCATGGTGAAGCCCTTCTCGGACACCGCGTTCGCGATGTCGCCCGGCGACATCTCCGAACTGGTGGAGACGCAGTTCGGACTGCACATCATCAAGGTCATCGAGGTCCAGGAGGCCGACGTGAAGACCCTGGCCGACGTCAAGCTCGACATCGCCCGGGAGCTGCTCACCGACGAGCGCGCCCCCGAGCTCGCTGAGGCCTACGCCAAGACCCTGCTCCCGGTCCTCAACGGAACCCTCTCGGGTGACGAGGCGGACGCGCTGCTCGCCGACAAGTCGCTCACGGTGCAGGAGTCGGGCGAGTTCGCCCGCAAGGACCGGCGCATCCCGAAGCTCGGTACGAGCAAGGACGCTCTCACCGCTGCCTTCAACCTCGCCGCAGTGGGCGACGTCACGGTCGAGCCCATCGACGTCGGCAACGGCTTCGCGATCCTCAAGCTCACGTCCGCGCAGCAGGCCGACATGGCGGCCTTCGACGCCAAGAAGGAAGAGCTTCGCGGCACCCTCCTCCGCACGAAGCAGACGCGCGCCGTCCAGGCGTTCCGTGACCAGGTGAAGGCCGACGCGAAGATCAAGATCGCCGCGGGCGTCTGACTCGAGGCCAGCCCTGCTGGTCCTCCCGATGGGGCGACGGCTTCCTATGCGAGGGCCCCGAGGCGACGGCTCCGCAAGCCACACGACCGAGCGACTCGCTGGTTGGTGCTCTAGGATTCCCGCGTGAAGAACGGCCGCCTCCTCGTCCTCCTCCTCGTCATCTTCCTTCTACTGATCTTCGTGACCAGCATCGTTGCCATCGTGGTGATGCTGAACGACGGAGGTGGAGCGGACACCGAGGAAGGCACCGCCCTCGTGTTGACGCTGGGCGGCGCCATGCCGGAGCAGCCCGGCCCCGATCAGCCCATCGCGGGACTCGGCAACAAGTCCCAGTCCATCTTCGAGGTCGACACGGGTCTCGTGCGGGCCGCCGCAGACGACGACATCACCCAGCTCTTCGTGCAGATCAACGGGCTGGCCATCGGCTACGGGAAGGTCGAGGAGCTCCGGGACATCATCGAGCGGTTCTCCACCGAGTCCGGGAAGCCGGTGACTTGCTGGATGGAAGCGGCAGGCAACAAGGAGTACCTCCTCGCCCTCGCGTGTGACCGCATCTTCATGGCCCCCGAGGGCTTCTTCCTCGTGAACGGGCTCCACCTTGGAGTCACCTTCTACAAGGGGACCCTCGACAAGCTCGGGGTGGAGGCGGAGTTCACCCGGGCCGGCAAGTACAAGAGCGCCATCGAGCCCATGACCTCGACGGAGATGTCGACGCCCTACCGGGAGATGATGGAGGCCCTGGCAGACAGCCTGTACGGCCACCTCGTCGATGCCATCTCTCTCCGACGAGAGATCGACCGCGACGCCGTCGTGGCGATGATCGACGACCCTCCGCTCACGGCCCGGGCGGCATACGAAGCCGGCCTCATCGACGGCCTGCTCTACGACGATCAGATGCGGGCCTACCTGTCGGGCAAGCCGATCCCTGCCGACCTCCTTCCGGACCACAGCTTCGGCCCCTCGGGTGACGACGACGACTCCGCGGCGGGCGTAGCGAGCGCCGATGACGACGACTCCGCAGGGCGGGCCCCCACGCCGCCGTCCGCAGCCAACGACGACGACTCCGCGGCGGGCGTGGCGCGCGCCGATGACGACGACTCCGCCAGCTCCGCGGCGCTGCGCGATGAGCGCATCCCTTCCCGCTCCAGGGACGAGGAGGACGTGCCTCGGATCGGCCTGGGCAGCTACCTCGACGGTCGCTCCCGCCTGGGGAAGGGCAAGGGCGGCAAGGTGGCGGTGGTCTTCTGCGAAGGCCAGATCACCTCGGGAAAGAGCCGCACCGGCAGTTCCATGGGGAGCGACACCATCGCCCGGGCCATTCGCAAGGCCCGTCGCAACGACGACGTGCACGCCATCGTCCTTCGGGTCGACTCCCCCGGGGGGAGCGGCCTCGCGAGCGACGTCATCTGGCGCGAGGTGGAGCTCGCGCGCAAGGAGGACCGCAAGCCCGTCGTGGTCTCCATGAGCGACCTCGCGGCGTCCGGCGGGTACTACATCGCCATGGGTGCGGACGCCATCGTGGCGCAGCCGACGACGCTCACCGGGTCCATCGGCGTGTTCGCAGGCAAGTACAACGTGGCCGGCCTCTACGAGAAGCTGGGCCTGACCAGCGCGTCCATCAAGCGCGGCGAATACTCCGACCTCTTCGTCCTCAACAAGAGCCTCGGGGAAGATGGCACCGCGAAGCTCGAGGAGTTCGTGGACAGCTTCTACGGCACGTTCCTCGCCAAAGCGGCCATGGGAAGGCACACCTCCGAGGGCGCGATTCACTCGGTCGCCCAGGGGCGGGTCTGGACCGGCGGGCAGGCTCTCGGTGACGACGTCGCCCTGGTGGATGCCCTGGGTTCGCTGCGCACCGCGGTCGGCATGGCCAAGGACCGGGCCGGCCTCGACGGCGAGACGCGGCTCCTCCTCTACCCGCGGCAGCCCTCCTTCTGGGAAGAGCTGCTCGAGGGCGGGGCGGGCCCCCTGGGGATGCTGAGTGCCGCGGCTGACGTCGCTGTCCTCCGCGAGGGTGGCGTGAGCCTGCTCGGCCAGGACTTGCTGGGCGCCCGCGCGTTCGTCGAGGCGGCGCCGCTGCTCGGCAGTGGGCAGCCCGTGCTCCTCGCGCCCTACACCATCGAGGTCCGCTGAGACGTGCGCCGGCTCGTCCATCTCGCTGCGGCGGCGATGGTCCTCTGCGCGGGGTGCGCTGATCCCGAAGACTCCATCGTGTTGGGGGGCTTCCTCCTGGGGCTTCCGGATCCCGCCCCAACCAGCGGCCTGGAGGCCGAGCTCACGGTCTTCCTCGGTCGCGGGCTCTCGCCGCTCGAGGTGGCGAGCAACACAATC
Source organism: Deltaproteobacteria bacterium (assembly GCA_023954745.1). Lineage (GTDB taxonomy): Bacteria > Myxococcota_A > UBA796 > UBA9615 > UBA9615 > JAGSHC01. The sequence continues at coordinate 6,196 of JAGSHC010000180.1, forward strand.
CAAGACGCGGACAGCGTGGTGGGTGCCGCCTCGGGGGTGGAGGTGGCGGTCCCCCACGTGGCCGATGGGTTCTACATCACCCACACCGACGAGTCCCCTGCCCTGGCGTACCGGGCCGAGCCCTGGACGGTGTCGGCTGCCTTCGATGGGCGCCAGGTGGAGGTCCAGTTCGACGCCCCAGGCCCTGCCGCGCTCTTCGGTGCTCCGCTCGATGGCACCTGGACCGTCGACACCCCGCTGACCCTGTCGCTCCCCGACGCCGGAGCAGACCGCGGGTTCGTCTGGGTGAACGGTCCCGACGGCGAGGTGTCCTGGACGGACGAGGCGCTGACGACCGGGGAGCTCCTACGATGGCTAGACAGTGATGAGGGCTACCCCGAGGCCCTCATCCCCGGGGAGGCCTTCGCCGTCCCGGGCCAGCACCGGGTCGTCACCGTGGCGGCGGTGGATGCGGGGGCAGAGGGCTTCCTGGGGGTGGGCGACCGGTCGCGGTTCTCCGCCGGGGTCGCCAGCGTCCTGCTGTTGGAGGTCCAGTGATTCGGTTCGGGCCCGGCATCGCCGACGCCCTGCGGGGCCGCGCCCGAGGCCTCCACGAGCGTTGTGGGCTGCTCTTCGGTCAGCGGACCGGCTCCGTCGTGAGCGTGTCGCGCCTCGAAGAAGTCACGAACGTGCGGCGGAGCCGGTCTCGCTTCGCGTTTCCCCCCGAGGTGTTGCTGGCCCACGCCGGAGACCCGGCCTGGGTGGGGGTCTGGCACAGCCATCCCGGGGGCCCCGCCGCGCTGTCGGCGCACGACCGTGCAGGGGCCGCGGCCTGGCCCCACCTGCTTCAAGTGCTGCTGGTTCCGCCACACGAGTTGCTCGTATTCGACAGCGCAGAGCGTGGTCTGAGCCCGCTCTCCTGGACCCAGGAGAGCTCCCCTTGCGTGATAGAGTCGGCTGGCCCATGACCTCTGGCCTCTTCATCACGTTCGAAGGCATCGAGGGAAGCGGAAAGTCCACCCAGCTCCGGCTCCTCGCCGATCACATCACGAAGCGCGGCCGCAACGTGGTGTGCACGCGGGAGCCCGGAGGGACTCGGACCGGGGATCGCGTGCGCGCGATTCTCCTGGACCCCGAGCTCGCCGAGATGGATCCCGCGACCGAGATGCTGCTCTTCGCGTCGAGCCGCGCGCAGCACGTGCGCGAGCTGCTTCGCCCCAGCCTCGATCAGGGGGACGTGGTCCTCTGCGACCGATACCTCCACAGCTCGCTGGCCTACCAGGCGTGGGCTCGAGGGCTCGGGCGGGACCGCGTGATGTCCGCCAACGCTGCGGCCATCGACGGACTCTTGCCCGACCTCATCCTGTTGTTGGATCTGGACGTCGCGCGGGCCTTCGACCGGGCGGAGGCACGCGGGCGACTCGACCGCATCGAGTTGGCGGGTCGGGGCTTTCATCAAGCCGTCCGGGCCGGCTTCCACAAAGAGCGCGACCTGGACCCCGCGCGGTTCGTGACCATCGACGCGGACCGTCCTCCCGACGAGGTCTTCGCCTCGGTCCTCGCGGCCGTCGGTGGGCGCTTGGATGGCCCCGAGTGAGCACCGATGAGCCCACCAGCCTCTTCGGGCGCTGGGGTGACATCAAGGGACACGAGCGAGTCGTCGCAGCGCTGCGCCGTGCCATCGCCGCCGGTCGGCCCCACCACGCCTACCTGCTGCTTGGTCCTCGAGGGCTGGGCAAGACCACCATCGCTCGGGCAGCTGTCTCCGCCCTGCTCTGCGAGCTCGGCCAGAGCGAACCCTGCGGACGCTGTAGCGCGTGCAGCAAGCTCACCCAGTCCATGCACACCGGAGTCCTCCAGGTGGAGCCCGGCGGGAAGGCAAACACAATCACCGTTGACCAGATCGGCGAGGTCCAGCGCCAGTTGGCATACCGCCGGCTCGAGGGTGAGTGGCGTGTCGTTCTCATCCACGACGCGGGGCTGATGAACGACTCGGCGCAGAACAAGCTGCTCAAGACCCTCGAAGAGCCTCCTGACGGCACCGTGATCATCTTGACGGCCGTGCACCCGGGGCAGCTTCTGCAGACGGTGCGCTCCCGCTGTCAGAAGCTCGGACTGGGTGTGGTTCCAGTGGACGCTGTGGAGCGCTGGCTCGTGGAGACCAAGGGTGCGGGACCAACCATGGCTCGCGTCGCCGCGGCCGGGAGCCGAGGGATTCCTGGGACGGCCCTCACCTTGCTCGATCCGGAGATGGGAGAGGAACGCCGTGAGCGACTCACGCTGCTCACGCGGGCCCTGGCGGGTGATGCGGGCAGCATCGGCGAAGCCGTCTCCCTCGTCGATCGGGACAAGCTGGGTTGCGCGGAGATGCTCGTCCTCGTTCAAGAGCTTCTGCGCGACGCCATCGCACGCTCGGTGGGAGTGGAGGCCTCCCTCGTGCACCCCGATGTCTCCCTTGCGGGCCCCCTCGCGACTCTGCCGGGTCGCGCCCTCGCCGACTACGCGCTGCGCATCGAGGACGTGCAGGAGAAGCTCACCCGCAACGTGCACCCAGGAGGGCTTATGGAAGGCCTCCTCCTCGAGATCAGCGGAGCGTGAGTCGGCCCCGGACGGTGGTGGCCGTCTCGTTCGACGGCCTGGGCACCTCGGGGCGCTACGCGATCGATCCCAACCAGGTGCGCGTGGTGCCTGGGTCATGGGTGGTCGTGGAGTCGGGCCGCGGCCGCCGACTCGGACGGGTCACGACGACACCTCACGAAGCGACCAGCGGGGGCAGGATTCGACGGGTCGTGCGGGTCGCCCGGGACAGTGAACTCGAGCGCCAGCAGTCGTTGGCGGCTCGGGAACCCGACGCCTTTCGCCTGGCTCTGACGGTCATCCGGGACCGTCGCCTTCCTCTGAAGCTCGTCCGGGTGATGCTCGATGCGATGGGGCAGCGCGCCACAGTCTGCGTCGCCGCGCCGGACAAGATCGACCTGAGCGACCTGGGGCGAGAGCTGCAGGAGACCCTGCAATTGCACGTGACGTTCCGCCAACTGGGGCTTCGGGACGTGGCCAAGGTCCTCGGAGGGGTGGGCCGCTGTGGCCGCGAGCTCTGCTGCTCGACGCATCTGACCGAATACCCGCGCACCTCGATTCGCATGGCAAAGGACCAAGGTCTCTCTCTCAATGAGGACCGAGTCGAGGGAGTGTGTGGTCGCACCTTGTGCTGCCTGGCCTACGAGCAGGAGTTCTACAAGGAGCGGCGCGGCTTCCTTCCCAAGCTCGGGAAGACGGCGCGGACCACCGACGGCACCCTCGAAGGCAAGTGCATCGGTGCGGACGTGATGGCGATGACATTCGTGCTGCTCGACAAGGACCGCGCGCGCCACCGGCTCCCGGCCACGGCCTGGGACAGGAACAGCGGTCGGGACGTGCCAACGCACGTGACCGACACGTCGGACATTGATGGCCCAGCGCCCGGGTCTGTCGAGGGCCCTCCGCCGCCGAAGGAGGCCAGCTCCTCCCCGCGACCCGATGGCCTGCCGGAGCACGCCATCTCCGCCGACGAGCCCGCCCGCCCGTCAGGGAAGTCCACAACCTCAGCCTCGGGGCGTGACGAAGCGCGCCGGGGAGGCAAGAATCCGCGCCGCCGTCGTCGACGGCCAACCAGGAAACCTGACTCATGAGCAGCTTCTACATCACGACCGCCATCGACTACGTCAACGGCAAGCCTCACCTCGGTCACGCTTACGAGAAAGTGGGGACCGACGTGCTCGCCCGGTGGCGCCGGCTCATGGGCGACGACGTCTTCTACCTGACGGGGACGGACGAGCACGGCTCCAAGGTGGAGAAGACTGCGGCGGCAGCGGGCATGGACCCCCAGAGCTACGTGGACTCGCTGGTCCCCGCCTTCGAAGGTGCCTGGACCGCGCTGAACATCTCCCATGACCGGTTCATCCGCACGACGGACGCCGACCACGCCGCCACCGCCATCGCGCTCCTCGAGCGGATTCGCGACAACGGCTACCTCACCGAGAAGAAGTACGAAGGCTGGTACTGCGACGGCTGCGAGGCGTTCAAGACCGACAAGGACCTCGTCGAGGGCAAGTGCCCGGACCACCCGACCATGGACCCGCGCTGGATCGAGGAGACCAACCTCTTCTTCAAGCTCTCGGAGTTCGGAGACCGGCTGCTGGCGCACTACGACGCCAACCCCGAGTTCGTCACGCCCGCGTTCCGGCGCAACGAGGTCCTGTCGCTCATCCGCGCCGGTCTGCTCGACGTCAGCATCTCGCGGAGCCGCGAGAGCGTGGGGTGGGGCATCGGCATCCCCTTCCGGCCCGACAGCGTGCTGTACGTCTGGTTCGAGGCGCTCATCAACTACCTGACAGGCGCTGGCTACGGTCAGGACGACGCAACCTTCGCCAACCGCTGGCCGGCGGTGCACGTCCTCGGCAAGGACGTCACCCGGTTCCACTGCGTGCTCTGGCCCGCGATGCTCATGGCCGCCGACATCGAGCTCCCAAGCAGGATCTTCGCCCACGGCTGGGTCCTCACCGGGGGCGAGAAGATGAGCAAGAGCTCGGGGGTGGGCGTCGAGCCCGTGGCCATGGCGGAGCGCTACGGCGCCGACCCCGTGCGCTTCTATCTCGTGATGGAGGTGCCGTGGGGCAAGGACGGTGAGTTCACCTGGGAGCGGTTCGAGACCGCCTACACCGCCTTCCTCGCCAACGGCATCGGCAACCTGCTGTCTCGCTCCGTCTCCATGGCCATCAAGTACTTCGGCCACGTGCCCGAGGGCCCGGTGGACCGCCACTTGTTCGACCTGTGCGAGCGTGTGGTGTCCGAAGCGACCGACGCCTACGACGCCCTGAGGATCACCGAGGGCGCGCAGGCGGCCTGGGCCATCGTTCGGGAGTGCAACGAGCAGATCCAGGCGCGTGCGCCCTGGGTCATGGCGAAGGACCCGGAGCAGCGCGAGGCGCTCGCCTCGTTCCTGTACGCGTTGTTGGAGTCACTGCGCATCGCGGCCGCGCTGCTCACCCCGGTCATGCCGAGCAAGTGTGCGGAGCTTCAGGATGCGTTGGGATGCGCTGGCGACCGGGATCGCACTGGCGCAGACCTGCTGGCCTGGGGTGGCCTTCAGGTGGGCGGCGAGCTCACCAAGCCCTCTCCGCTCTTCCCGCGGTTGGACCAGCTTCTCGCCGACTAGCTCGGCCCGAGGGCCGGCTGCAGTGGGGCGGACCCTCGGGTCCGGCCAGGAGAGGTTCGGGGGCTGCGAGGCCCCCTCACGCCTCAGCTCTTGCTCTTCGCCGCATCCTTGTGGATGGGGAACGAGGGCGTGGTGCCCTTGTTCTCGCGCGCCTTCTTGGCGTCGGAGCCAGCGCGGGCCGACTTGCGGCGACGGATCTTCTTCGTGCGGGTCTTCAGGGAAGCCATGATTCTCTCCAGTTGATTTCCGGCCTCGACCGGAGCGGCGGGAAACTAGAGGCGGTCCTCTGGCCTGTCAAGCAACAGCAGGCTTTGCGAAGGTTCGGCGGTGGTCGCCGCAGGGCAGCTGGGAGCGCACGGTCCGCACCCGCGCAGGATCGATGCTCGCCAGAGCGATGGCTTCCCCGTCGCTCGCCCGCGCCACCACCAACCCCCATGGGTCGACGATCATCGAGTGCCCGTGGCTCTGGCGCTTGCTGTTGTGCCAGCCCGTCTGGTCGGCGGCCAACACGTACACCTGCTGCTCGATGGCCCGTGCGCGGAGCAGCACCTCCCAGTGGTCCTTGCCGGTGTGTGCCGTGAACGCGGAGGGCACGAGCACGTAGTCCGCGCCGGCGTCCCGGAGCGCCTGATACAGGGGGGGGAAGCGCAGGTCGTAGCAAGTCGTCATCCCGAAGCGGCCGTGCACGGTGTCCACGACCACTGCCTGGGCCCCCCCCGCGATGTCGTCGGACTCCGTGAACTGCGCGCCGCCCGGGACGTCGATGTCGAAGAGATGGATCTTCCGGTAGGAGGCGAGCAGGTCGCCCTGGGGACCAAAGGCGATCCCCGTGTTGTGGACCTTCCCTGGTACCTCCGAGCGCTCGGCGAAGGTCCCCGCGAAGAGCGTGATCCCGAGCTCGGCGGCCAGCGCCCTACCCCACTGGACGATGGGGCCTTCGAGGGTCTGGGCCCGCTCCAGGCGATCCACGTTGTTTCCGATGAAGGGCCACATCTCGGGGAGGCAGACGACCTGTGCTCCCAAGGCGGCCGCCCGGCGGACGAGGCCCTCGGCCGTGGCGCGGTTCGCATCACGGTCAGCCTTGGTGGTCATCTGGAGGACGGCAGCGACGAACGGGGCAGTCATGGGGGTCTCCGGGCCGATGGGCGGTTGGCAGGGTACCGCGCGGTCTGGTCTTGCACCTGGGCCAGCAGAGGGCTAAAGACGGCCGTCCCCCGAGGAGCCAATGAGCAACGTCGCACAATTCGCACCTGATCTCCGCGCCCGTCTTGAGAGCAGCGAGATCCCCGTCCGAACCGATGAGAACGGCAAGCCCATCCGGTGCCTGCTGATGTACTCGGGCGGGCTCGACTCCACCCTCGCCGGCATCCTGATGAAGATGCAGGGCGTGGATGTGGTGGCCATCAACATGTTCACCGGCTTCTGCCTGACGGACCACAAACGCAAGGCGCGCCACACCCGCAAGGACGGCACGGCCTATCAGAACGAGGCCATCGCCGGTGCAGCCGGGATGCGGATCCCCGTCGAGGTCGTGGACGTGCGCGAGGGGTACCTCAAGGTCCTCACCGAGCCCAAGCACGGCTGGGGCAGCGCGGTGAACCCGTGCATCGACTGCCGCATCCACATGTTCAGCAAGGCCGAGCGGGAACTGCTCGAGGAGTACGACGCCCACTTCATCGTGACCGGCGAGGTCCTCGGCCAGCGACCCATGACGCAGCAGCGTCGTCAGCTGAAGCTCATCGAGAAGGAGGCGGGGCTCGAGGGCCTCATCGTCCGGCCCCTCTGCCAGACCCACCTGTGGGAGACCATCCCCGAGCAGAAGGGTTGGATCGACACGGACAAGCTGGTGTCCATCACCGGGCGTGGGCGCAAGCCCCAGATCGAGCTGGCCAAGGAGCTGGGCGTGCTCGACTACCCCCAGCCCGCCGGCGGGTGCTGCTTCCTCACCGATGGCAGCTACGGCAAGCGACTCAAGGACGCCATCGTCTACCGCAAGGCCGAGGAGCTCGAGTTTGAGGACGTCCTGGTGCTCAAGCTCGGTCGCCACCTCCGCTTGCCCGACGGCAACAAGGTGATCGTGGGCCGGAACAAGTCC
>JAGSHC010000349.1 GCA_023954745.1 Deltaproteobacteria bacterium
CGACGAGTTCTTCGCCGAGGCCAGCGGCGACCCCGAGGTGCGCGCGCTCCTGACCACCTGGACGGAGCGCCTCGCCGGCCTCACCTACTGCGCCCCGGGGCCGCCTCGCCTGCTGTACGCCGACAGCGTCTACTCGCTCATCCTCGGCACCCCCGCCACCGGACGCCCCCGAAACGACTTCGAGAAGCTCAGAGAGGGGAGCCTCTACGGGGCCCCCCTGGGCGGCGTCTCCATCGGTTTGTGGGCGCGGGTGAGGTGGGTGGACCTCGACTACCTCCCGCACACCGTCGTGGCGATGCCGGCGATGTCGCGGGACCTCCTGGCGCGCCTGGAGCCCGAGCTGGGACGCACCCTCGGGGCGCGCTTCTGCTGGAAGGGGCTGGCCACTCCGACCACCCGGCGCGGGTTCGACATGGAGTTCGGGGGGGCCGGAGACCAGGACATCACCTGGCTCACTCCCCGCGACCTGCGCCTCGAGATCATCAACGCAGCGGGAGAGGTGGTCTACACGCTGCGATAGAAGCAACGGTCGGGCACGTTCCCCCGGGAAGACGACGAACCTCCCCCGCCCTCACCCTCCGCGCAGCATCTCCAGCTCGCGGTCGTCCACCATCCGAAGCTCCCCCAGGTGCGCCTCGTAGACGAGGCCCGCCTTGCCGCTGCGTAGCTGGCCGAACAGGAGCTGGACCTTGTCGTCCAGGGTCATCTCGACCTCGCCGTACTCCGTGCCCTCGCGGGTGCAGAACTCTTCGAGCACCGCCCGCAGCGTCTCCGCTGCCAACGACTCGTAGGGAATCTCCACCGGGATCTCGTTCGCCATGCTGTCCTCCGCGACAGCCCGCAGGCCCCCGGTCGGCGGACCCTAACGCACACGCCCGCCCCGCTGGTCGAACTGTGGGCTGGGCAACCCCCGGATCGTGACTACTCTCCGGCAACACTTCCACTCCGCTGGAGTCCATGTCCGACGACCGCATCGAGATCGCCCTCCCCGAGATCACCCCCGCGCAGATTCGGCTCGTCCGCCTGCTCGTCATCGTCCTCGCCATCCTCGCCATGGCCGGCACGACGGCGTTCACCGTCGAGCCCGAGGAGGAAGGCGTCGTGCTCCGGCTCGGTCGCTACAACCGCACCGTGCCGCCGGGCCTGCACTTCAAGCTGCCCCTCATCATCGAGACGGTCCGCAAGGTGCCCACCCAGCGCCAGCTCAAGGAGGAGTTTGGCTTCCGCACGAAGAACGCGGCGACGCGCACCGAGTACGCCGACACCAACCTCAGCGGTGAGAAGCTCATGCTCACCGGCGACCTCAACGTGGCCGTCGTCGAGTGGATCGCCCAGTACCGGGTCAAGGACCCCTACAAGTATCTGTTCAAGGTCCGCAACGTGCGCAGCACCTTCCGCGACATGAACGAAGCGGTCATGCGCCAGATCATCGGCGACCGCAGCGTCTCCGAGGTGCTCACCATCGGGCGGCAGGAGATCGAGAGCGAGGCCGAGCGGCTGCTCCAGGACATGTGCGACGAGTACGACACCGGCATCCAGGTGGAGCAGGTTGTGCTCCAGAACGTGAACCCGCCCGACGAGGTGAAGCCCTCCTTCGACGAGGTCAACCAGGCCCAACAGGAGCGGGAGCGCCAGATCAACGACGCCAAGACGGCGTTCAACAAGGTCATCCCTGCCGCCCGCGGCCAGGCCGAGGAGACCGTGGCCCGCGCCGGCGGCTACGCCATCGAGCGCACCAACCGCGCCCAGGGTGAGGCCGAGCGCTTCACCGCCCTGCGCCTCGCCTACGAGAAGGCCCCCAAGGTCACCCGCCAGCGCCTCTATCTGGAGACCATGAGCGAGGTCATCCCCCGGGCGAAGAGCAAGGTCGTGCTCAGCGAAGGAGGGAACGGCGTCCTGCCCCTCCTCAACCTGGAAGGGGGTGCGAAGTGATTCGGACCATCCTCCTCGTCCTCGCGGTCGTCCTCGTGCTCGCCGCCACCCAGGCCATCTACATCGTCGGCGAGTCCGAGCAGACCGTGCTCACCCAGTTCGGCAAGCCCATCGGCACCGCCGTCACCACCCCCGGCCCCAACATCAAGGCGCCCTTCGTGCAGACCGTGCACCGCTTCGACAAGCGCTTCCTCGAGTGGGACGGCGAGCGCAACCAGCTGCCCACCCGAGACAAGCGCTTCATCTTCGTGGACACCTACGCCCGCTGGCGCATCAGTGACCCGCTCAAGTTCTTCCAGCGCCTGCGCGACGAGCGCGGAGCCCAGTCCCGCCTGGACGACATCCTCGACGGCGAGACCCGCAACGTCATCGCGCGCCACGACCTCATCGAGGTGGTTCGCTCCTCGAGCCGTGAGTTCGCCATCGACGACGAAGACGTGGGCGGGCTCAACGACGTGGACGACATGAGCGCGGGCAGCAAGGGCAGCGACTTCGTCGTGCTCGTGGGACGGCAGAAGCTCGCCGAGGAGGTGCTCACCGCATCCCAGGCGCGCACCGAAGACCTCGGCATCGAGATCCTCGACTTCCGCTTCAAGCGCATCAACTACGTCGAGGCCGTGCGCACCGAGGTCTACAACCGGATGATCTCCGAGCGCCGCCGCATCGCCGAGCAGTTCCGCAGCCAGGGCACCGGCGAGGCCGCGCGCATCAACGGGGAGCAGGAGCGCGAGCTGGCCCGGATCACGTCCGAAGCGTTCCGGGAGGCGGAGCTCATCCGCGGCAAGGCCGACGCCACCGCCGCAGACATCTACGCCGATGCCTACAACGCCAACCCCGAGCTGTACGCGTTCCTGCGGTCGCTGGAGACCTACGAGGAGATCGTCGACGACAAGACGACCCTCATGCTCGGCAGCGACAGCGACCTGTTCCAGTACCTGGAGACCGCCAGCCCCTGATTGCCGGCGCCGCTACGGAGCGGCCCAGAGGTAGCCGGCGCGCCGAAGAACTGAGCGTGCAGCGTCCGCCTCGTCCGCGGGGACGAGGACGTAGTCGGTGTCGTAGGTGGAGATCACGAACACGCTGATCCCCGCGGCGGCCAGCTCACCAGAGAGCCCCGAGAGCACACCCGTTTCGGTAAACGCGAGGGTCCCTTCCACCCGGAACATGCGCCAGGGCCCCTCCGACTGAACTCCTTCGGGGACCAGGTGGGCCGGCCCGACGACGGTGAGCTCCTCGGGCGTTCGCGAGATGGAGAACCACGCAGGTTCCGTCGCCCAAGAGGGAACCGCAGCCCCGGGCGCGAGGCGGCTGACGGCCCACTCTCCCTCGAGCCAAGACAGACGAAGGGACATCACCCCTCCGAGGTCGCCTCGGCCGCATCCGTCGGCCGGTGCACGACCTGCTGGGGGAACGGGATCTCGATGCCCTCGGCGTCGAACGCCACCTTGAGACGCTGGTTGAGCTCGCGCTCCACCGCCCACTGGGACCCGGCGGTCACCTTCGCGGCGGTGCGCACCACCACCGCGGAGTCGCCCAGCGAGGTGACGCCCACCCAGGCCGGTACCTCGTCGAGCATCTCGGCCCAGTCCTCGGCCTCCTTCATCTCCTCGCCCACCCGGGTGATCACGTCGCGCACGTGGCCGAGGTCCGCCCCGTAGCCCACGCCCACGTCGCACACCGCCCGCGACCAGCCGCGCGTCTGGTTCGAGACCAAGCCGATGGTGCCGTTGGGCAGCACGTGCACGTCGCCGCTGTACGCCACGATCCAGGTCGAGCGAATGGTGATGCGCTCCACCGTGCCGGTCTTGCCGCCGATGGTGACCACATCCCCCACGGCGAACTGGTTCTCGAGGAGGATGAAGAAGCCGTTCACCACGTCGCGCACGAGGTTCTGAGAGCCGAAGGACACGGCCAGACCCAGGATGGCGACGCTGCCGAGCAGCGGTGCGGTGTTCACGCCCACTTCCTCCAGGGCGATGAGCCCCGCCACCGTGTAGACGGCCAGCCTCGTCACCGACGTGAACACGTCCGCGAGGGTCTGGCGGCGTTGGTCCGACGCATCCGTGCGATTGGGATCGTTGTCCATGCGCTTGAGCACGACCTTCACCCCGCGGCCGAGCAAACGAAGCACCAGCCGCACCGCGACCACGATGAGCAACAGAACGAGCAGCACCCGCCACGCCCGCGCCTTCGCAAACTCCACGGCCGTGAGACGACTCGACTCGACCAGGCTCTTGAAGCTGCTCTCCGCTTCGTACTCGGCCTGGTACTCGGCGATCCGGCGGTCGCGGAACGCCAGCTGGGACCGGCCCAGTTCGATCTCCACCTTCCGAGACCGGATGCGGACCTGGGTGGCGTCGACCTCGGCCGCGATGGCGTCCACCTTGCTGGTCGATGCGGCCGCGATGGTGCTCCAGGTCTGCTCCCACCCGTCCGCAGCGCTTCCCGACTGCCCTTGGGCGATCGCCAACTCCCGTCGCGCAAGCTCCAGGTCGGTCGCCAGGGCCTCGGACAGGACTTCCTCACCCTCGAGCTGCCCCTCCACGAACACGAGCTCGGCCTCAGCGCTGCTCCGCTTGCTCCGCTGCGCCTCGATGCGGCCCTCCAGGTCCTCGATCCGGCGACGACGCGCTTGGTGAGGATTGAGCTCGTCCTGAGGTGCGAGGAGATCTGCCGACTCAGCGACGACCGGGTCCAGCGCCGCCTCCATCCGATCCTCGACCGCGTCCCGCTCCGATTGGATCGCGGCGAAGTAGCGCTCCTGGTTCACGACCTTGTCGGCGGCGAGGGCGGCCCATGCGCCTGTTGCCTCCACTCGATCAGCCGGAGCGCCCGCTGCCTCCAAGGCGGCTCCGAGCGCCGTCGCGGTCTCGCCCTGCAACTCCCAGTAGCTCTTCCATTCGCGGTTCGAGAAGGTCTTCTCTCCGAGCAGCTTGATGCGACCTTCGGAGCTGGCGTCTCCCTCGACGCCCTTGAGGCTCACGAGGCGGGGGGTCGCACGCCACGCCTCAGTCCAGACCTTCATGGCCGCGTCGAGCGCGGGGTCCTCGGCGGATGCCTCGGCGATCTCCTCGACGGCCGGCTCAGCTTCGATCGCGGTCGCCGACTCCGGATCCTCCCCGTCCTGAGCCATCACGGGCTGAGCCCCAGCCGGGATCAGGAGAGCGAATATGAAGGCCAGGATGAGGCTCAGTCGATGGTTCAGCGAGCGCATGTCGATTCTCCGGGTGCGGTCAACAGGGGGTGCGTCGCGCAGGGTGCGTGTAGCAAAGACGGCCGGCCCCGGCGCACGGATTGCTGAAACGGGACAGCAACAGTTCGATCCTTTGGGACCAAAGCCTCGAACTTGGTGTAGAAGGTGTGCGCATTCACTCGCTGCTCGAGTGGGAGGGTGCGGGAGCGACATCGCTCCGAAGCGCAGACTCCGGTCGCGCTCTTGCGAATTCCCGCCACTGGGCGGGAGAGAAGTAGAAAAGACAAATGGGAAGCAAGCTCTTCATCGGCGGCCTGGCATGGGCCACTGACGACAACTCTCTCCGTGCGGCCTGCGAGGCCTACGGAACCGTCACCGAAGCCAAGGTCATCACTGACCGTGAGACCGGCCGCTCCCGCGGCTTCGGCTTCGTGACCTTCAGCTCCAACGAGGAGGCTGCCGCCGCGATCGCGGGCATGGACGGCCAGGATCTCGACGGCCGCTCCGTGCGCGTCAACGATGCGCAAGAGCGTAGCCGCGGC
>JAGSHC010000439.1 GCA_023954745.1 Deltaproteobacteria bacterium
CCTGGCGCTCCAGACCGCCGAGCTCGGCATCCCGATGGTTCTCGCCCTGAACATGGCCGACGAAGCTGATGGTCTCGGGATCGACGTCGACGTGGCCGGGCTGTCCGACGCCCTGGGCGTCCCGGTCGTGGCGTGCAGCGCTCGGACGGGCGCCGGCATCGAGGACCTCGAGAGCAAGGTGGCCTGGGCCGTGGGGAACCGCGAGCGCGCGACCAGCTCGTTCGTCACCGACCTCCCCTCCGGCTTCGACGTCGCCGTGGCCAGGGCAGCCGAGCTGGTGCACGACTGGCTCCCCGGCCCCGGGGAGGACCGCGCCCGAGGCATCTGGGCGCTCATGTCCGTGGAGGGCTCGGACGATGAGCCCACCCCGCCGAACGTCTCGGCGAAGATCGCGGAGCTGCGGACCGGACTCGACGCGGACGGTCACGACCTCGATCTCGCCGTCACCACCGCCCGCTACACGTGGCTGGACGACGTGGTCGCCCAGGTCGTGAAGACCGCGCCGGGACACGGTCGCGCCCTCACGGATCGCATCGATCGCGTGCTCATCCACCCCGTGTGGGGCTTCGCGATCTTCATCGTGCTCATGACCCTGCTGTTCCAGGGGTTGTTCAGCTGGAGCGACCCCGCCATCGGGCTCATCGAGACGGCGTTCGCCGCCGTCGGGGACGGAGTCTCCTCGGTGCTGCCCGAGGGCCTCGTCAGGGACTTTGCTGTCGATGGACTCATCGCGGGGGTCGGCGCGGTGGTGGTGTTCCTGCCGCAGATCCTCCTGCTCTTCCTGCTCATCGGACTCATGGAGGACTCGGGCTACATGGCCCGCGTCGCGTACCTCATGGACCGAGTCATGCGCAGCGTCGGTCTGCACGGCCGCGCCTTCGTGCCCATGCTCTCGGGCTTCGCGTGCGCAGTGCCGGCGATCCTCGCCACCCGCACCATGGAGAGGAAGCGCGACCGCCTGCTGACGATGATGGTGGTCCCCCTGACCACCTGCTCGGCGCGGCTCCCGGTCTACACCCTGCTCATTGCGGCGCTCTTCCCGGCCACCATCAAGGGCGTGCCGGCCCAGGGCTTGGTGCTCTCGGCGATGTACTTCCTGTCGGTGTTCACGGCCCTCGTCGCGGCGGCCGTGCTTGGCCGCACCATCCTCAAGGGACGCCGGGAGCCACTCCTCCTCGAGCTTCCTCCCTATCGCCGCCCGCGGACGGGCACGGTCCTGCGCATGATGTGGGACCGCAGCAAGGTCTTCCTCAGGGAGGCCGGCACCGTGATTCTGGTCTGCACCATCGTCCTGTGGGGGCTCCTGACGTTCCCTCGAGTCGACGTGGATACGTTGGCCGAGGGGGTCGCCCCCGAGACGGCGCAGATCGAAGGCAGCTACGCCGCGTCTCTCGGCAAGGCCATCGAGCCGGCCATCGCCCCCTTGGGGTTCGACTGGACCATCGGCATCGGCCTCATCGGCTCCTTCGCGGCGCGGGAGGTCTTCGTGGCCACCATGGGCGTCGTCTACGGAGTCGGCGCCGATGTCGATGAAGAGTCGGACACCCTGCGGGAGCAGCTCCGCAACACCAAGCGCAGCGACGGGACCCCGGTCTACACGCCGCTGGTGGGCCTCTCCCTGATGGTGTTCTTCGCTTTCGCCGCCCAGTGCATGAGCACGCTGGCGGCGGTGAAGCGCGAGACCCAGGGCTACAAGTGGCCCGTGTTCCTCACCGTCTACATGACCGCGCTTGCCTACGTGGCCGCGCTGTTCGTCTACCAGGTGGGACTCGCCCTCGGGTACACCTGACCGGGTGTCCACACCCCACTATGAGCGGCTGCGGACGGCGCTGAAGGACGAGCCTCGTCCCGTCGCCTTCGTAGACCTCGACGCCCTCGAGTCGAACATCGACAAGCTCGTGGCGCCGGTCCGGCGGGCGGGCAAGACGCTGCGCCCCGCCACGAAGTCCTTGCGGTGCCGTGACCTCCTGCGACGCATCGCCGAGCGCGGTGGAGAGGCCGTGCAGGGGCTGATGGTGTTCTCGGCGGTCGAGGCCGAGTGGCTGGTGGCGCGCGGGGCCACCGATGTCTTCGTGGCGTATCCCACCGGGCAGCTCAGTGATGCCCTGGCGCTCGCGCGGGCCAACGAGGCTACGAGCCTCTCGGCGGCGGTGGTCGTCGACGACGTGGCTCACCTCGAGCTGCTCCAGCGAGCCGGCGGCTCCGTGGGGAGCACCATCCCCGTCGTCGTGGAGGTGGACCTCGCCTACCGACCCCTGGGAGGAGCCGCGCACCTCGGAGCGCGCCGGAGCCCCCTCCGCACTGCGCGCGCCGTCGTGGACCTGGCCCGACGCGCCGAGGACTTCGCCAACGTCTGCTTCGCCGGGGTGATGGGCTACGAGAGCCACATCGCTGGACTTCAGGACGACAACCCCTTCTCGCCGCTCATGAACCGGCCCAAGCAGTGGCTCAAGCGCTTCGACAAGAGCCGGGTCGCGGGTCTGCGGGCCGAGGTCGCGGCCCGACTCGACGACGCGGGGCTGGGAGGCCGCCTGTTCAACGGCGGGGGCACGGGCAGTGTCGCCTGGACGAGTGAGGAGCCTCACATCACCGAGGTCACCGCAGGATCGGGATTCGTCGACTCGGCGCTCTTCGACTACTTCAAGCACATGCGCGCGGACCCGCTGACCCCGGCGCTGGGCTTCTCGCTGCAGGTCGTGCGGGTGCCGGGCCCCGGTTGGGTGACCGCCCAC
>JAGSHC010000162.1 GCA_023954745.1 Deltaproteobacteria bacterium
AGAACCTGGAGGTTCCACCCCCGGTTGCGTCGTTCGTCCTGCCGCTGGGCGCGACGATGAACATGGACGGCACGGCACTCTACGAGGCGATCGCTGCCCTCTTCGTGGCGCAGGCCTATGGAATCGACCTGAGCGTGAGCCAGCAACTGATTGTGTTCCTGACGGCTGCGGCTGCGTCGATCGGGGCCGCCGGAATCCCTTCTGCGGGTCTCGTCACCATGGCGATGGTGTTCCAGGCGGTGGGCCTCCCCCTGGAGGGCATTGGCTTGATCCTCGCGGTGGATCGTTTCCTCGACATGTTCCGCACGACAGTCAACGTGATGGGAGACACCGCCGGGGCAGTGGTCATCAAACGCTTCGCCTGATCGGGGCAAGAGCCGATCGTACGTTGTGGAGATGTTGAGACGGCTTGGTTTTGTCCCAACACCGGTGGTCACAGCACCGAATTCGTTGGATCCCACGCCGGCCAGGGGCTTAGAATCCATCGGCCCCGAAAGGGTGTCGCTCAGTTTGACGTGCGCGCGCGTGAGGGGAGCTGCGCTCGTCGTCAGGCGAAAGGAAGGACACACATGTCCCAGTCGATCGCAAAGTCCCCCATCGTCCTGCTCGCGCTGGCCCTCTGCGCCGCGCCTGGAGCAGCGTTCGCGGGGACCTGCGGAGTTCTCCCCTTCTCATCCGAGGCGGACGTCAAGAAAGGCGCCGCTCCAAACATCACCGCCCTGGTCTCCAGCGAGCTCGACATTCGAGGCAGCTACGACCTCGTCATCGCTGCACCTGCCGAAGACTTCGAAGGTGGTGACTGCGGCTCGAGTACGAGCTGCATCAAAGAGTTTGGTCGCGCCAACAAGCACGAGGCCGTGGTCTCGGGGCACGTCGAGTTGGATGGAGACGAGTACGCGCTGACTTTGAAGCTCCACAACGCGAGCAACGCAAGCCTCATCCGCGAAGTGAACCAGAACGTGCCCCAGTCGGCTCTCGCTCTGGCGGACGCGATCCCAGGTGTCGTGATCGAGTTGGCGACGGGCAAGGCTCCCGAGGTCGAGAACGACGGGGTGGCCGAGGCCGACGAAGGCCCGCTCTTCGACGACGTCGACTTCGACGACCTCATGGACGAGGCCGAGGAGGAGGTCGAAGAGGACCGCCCGAAGAAGAAGAAGCGCAGCCGCGCGGCGCCGCGGAATCCCAGTCGCGACGACGAGGACCTCGACTTCGACGACGCCGAGGACGATGACCCCTTCGGGATCGACGAGCTCGACTCGCTCGACATGAGCGCCGAGCAGATCGAGAAGAAGAAGCGCGACATGGAGCGCCAGGCAGAGGCCGACCGGGCCCGCCGCGCCGAGGAAGACCGCATTGCTCGAGAGCGGGCAGCTGAGGAGCGGGCGCGGCGCATCGCCGAGGAGCGCGAGCGTGAGGAGCGGGCCCGCATGCGTGCGGAGCGCGAGGAGCGCGAGCGTCAGGCACGCATCGACGCCGAACGGCGCGAGGAGGCGGAGCGGCAGGCGCGCATCCGTGAAGAGCGTGACCGCAAGGAGCGAGCTGCTGCTCAGGCTGAGCGCGAGCGGCGAGAGCGCGACGAGCGTGACCGTCAGGCACGGGCCGAACGGGAGGAGCGAGACCGCCGAGACCGCGAGCGAGCCGACCGAGAAGATCGGGAGCGCCAGGAGCGGGAGCGACAGGCGCGCGCGGACCGCGAGGAGCGTGACCGTGCGGAACGTGACCGTGCGGAACGTGACCGCCGAGATGCCGAGCGTGACCGTCGCGACAGCGACGACGACGTGGTTCTCGGATCAGCGATTTCCCTGGCGCCGGCGACGAGCGGAATCATCATCGGTGGCGACGACGAGGACTACGACGACGACGAGGACTACGGCGGCATCGTCATCTCCTCCGGCGACGATGAGGACGACGACTACAGCGACTACGAACTCGAAGATGATGAGCCCCGCGAGGGAATGATCATCGGTGACGACGACGAGAAGGAGAACCCCAACGTGCGGCGCCGCCGCGAGGCCGGGGTCGACCGCGAGGATGAGGACTCCGACGACCGGTACTCCAGAGCTCGCACCTTCGGGGGCTCCTCGAGCTCCTCCTCCCGCGACGACGACTATCGGCGGAGCGACGAGGATGGCGACGGCTACTCCAGTAGCCGCTACGACGAGGACGCCGACCTGGACGAGATCGACGACGAGCGCGACGACGACCGCGAGTACAGCGACCGCTCCTACGAGGAGCGCAGCTATGGCAGCGAACGCATCGCCTCCCGCGACGACCGCTACCTGTCCGACACCTACGACGACGACGGGCGGGACGGCAGCTACACCGCCCGCAGGTCGCAGGGCGCCAAGAGCAAGGTCAGCAAGTCGAGTACCGGGTGGGGTAACCGTCCGTACTTCTCCGCGCGCCTCGGCGGCGGGTACACCAACTACTACCTCCACTTTGCCCAGTACGGAGTCGACCTCGGCGTCTTCCCGCACCCGAGGGTGTCCGTCGACCTCCAGGCGGACTTCTGGACGCTCTCGATTCGCGAGTGCCCGGAGTGCGAGCAGCAATACCGGACCTTGCCGAGCTTCTACCTGGGCGGCAGCTACCGGTTCACCAACCTGAAGATCGTCCAGCCCTACGTGGGCGGTGACGTCGGCACGGTGGTGTACGCCGTGGGCACCCTCACCGACGCGACCGGGAACATCACCCGACGCCCCCTGATGGGCGTCGCGTTCCAGGTGAAGGGCGGCGCGGACTTCATGTTCACGAAGCACTTCGGGATCGGGGCCGGCGTGAAGGCCGGCTTGGCGTACGCCTCCAAGATCAAGGAGAACGTGCACCCTGAGTGGAACCCACTTCAGTTCCTCGTGAACGTCCGCATCTCTGCGGTCGTGCAGTTCTGAGCCCAACGCGGGGTGGGGACCATGCGCCGCGCCTCCGCGAGTCTCCTTCTCATCGGTCTCTGGCTCACCGCCTGCGGCTCGGGCTTCAGCACGCCCGTACTCGACGACGACGACGCCTTTGGCGATGACGACGACGCGGCGGGCGACGACGACGACACCACCGCAGATGACGACGACGTTGCAGATGACGACGACGTTGCAGATGACGACGACTCCACTCCGGACTTCGAAGGCGACGAGCCGGGGGAGTGCATGGACGGCGCAGACAATGACCAGGACGGTCTCTTCGACTGCGACGATCCCAATTGCTTCGGATCCCCCGACTGCGCGGGCGACGACGACGACGCGGCAGACGACGACGACGCGGCAGACGACGACGACGCCACCGTGGGCACCGCCCCCGTGATTGTGAATGTCATCGACTCCTGGAACGCCGGGACCGCTGAGTTCGCATTCGACATCGCAGTGACCGACTCCGACTGCAACCTGGGCAATCCCACCTTGCTTTGGACGTTCAACGGCACTGCCCAGACCCCTCAGATCGTCAGCGGCCCACCGCTCGGGTGCACGGCGACCATCAACTTCTGGGTTGGCGGGACGACACCCCCGGCCACCGTGGACTTCACGTTCCAGGTCCTGGACTCCCTCGGGGAGTTCAGCAACATCTGGAGTCTCACCGCGAGCGCTCCGTAGAGCACCCCCGGGAGTCCGTCAGGCCGGCGGATCTTCGATGAGCGCCAGCTGTTCTCTCAGGTCCGAGATGCAGCGATTCCAGTACATCTCGGTCCCATAGTGGGGGAACGCCACTTGGAACGCGGGGTCCTCGTGCCGCCTCGCCAGCCACGCAGTGAAGTGGATGTAGCGCAGCGCCCGCAGGGGTTCCATCAGCTTGAGCTGGCTCCGGGGGAACGGCGTGAAGCTGTCGTAGCCCTCGAGGACAATCTGCTGCCGCCGCTTGCCCCATGCATCGCGGCCACCGAAGAGCAGCCACAGGTCCTGGGCCACGGGACCCCGGACCATGTCGTCGAAGTCCAGAAACGTCGGCCCCTGGTCCATCCAAAGGATGTTGCCCAGGTGGCAGTCCCCGTGGATTCGCTGCAGGGGGATGTCGTCCCACAGGGGCTCGATACGCTTGACCACGGCCTCTGCAGTTCGTGCGTACGCGTCCCGAAACGAAGGGAGCACCAGGTCGTTGTCGAGGAGGAACGAGAGGTTGTTCCAGCCGTAGGACTCGGGCGTGAGCTCCATGCGGTACTCCGCATCACTCACCCTCCCACCGGCGTGAATCCGTGCGATGAGGAAGCCGAGGCGCCGCAGCTGCTCGTCGTTGGGCTCCTCGACGGCCCGACCGCCGACCCGGGGGTAGACGCAGTATCGAATGCCCTCGATGTCCCCCAGGACCTCCCCGTCGCCAAGATCGAGCGCGGAAACCACCGGGATCTCGAGGTCCTCCAGGTCATCGACGAAGTCGTGCTCGTCGTACAGCGCGTCCTCGCTCCAACGTCCTGGCCGGTAGAACTTGCCCACGACAAAGCCAGCCTCCTCGTCGCCCGCCCCACGGACTTCGAGCTGATAGACCCGATTCTCGTAGGAGTTCAGAACGATGAAGCGCCCCGTGCACCGCCGGCCATCGAGCTCGACCGCGCTCATCACCCGCTCGGGGGTCAGCGCGTAGAAGAACTCGGTGAGGGAGCTTGTGGAAGTCACGGCGCCACGGTGAAGCACCCGAGCCTCCAGGGCAAGGCAGCTCAGTCCAGGCGGAGCGCCTGTCGCACGGCGGTCCAGGCGGGGGTGAAGTCGCCAGAGTCGTCGCGCACCACGATCTCCTCCTCGTGGACCTGCCCGGGCTGAAGGCCGCCGACGTAGGCGATGTAGCGCCACACCTTGCCGGTCCGCGGAACGACCCTACGCACGGACCGCAGATGGAGCCCCGCCGCTGCGAACGCAGCGCGCGAACGCACGTCCTGCGCACCGTCCATCACCATGGACGCACATCCCTTCGGCGCGAGGTACCGAGCCGCGGCGGAGCAATAGGCCTCGATTCCCCCGCGCAACTCGAACCGGGCAGCCGCTCTCTGTGCGTCCTGGGGCAAGACCCCGGAGCCAGGCGGCATGAACGGAGGCGTGCCGGTGACGAGATCGAAGGTCCCGAGACCGCCATCGAGCTCACGTAGGTCGGCTCGCCGCACGTCGACCCGGGCGTCGAGCCCGTTCAGGGCCATGTTCCGCCGGCAGAGATCCGCCGAGATCTCCTGGGCCTCCACAGAGACGAAGGCGGCCTCCGGGAGACAGGCGCTCAGCAAGAGGGTGACGGTGCCGTGACCGCAGCCCAGATCCAGGACTCGTTGTGCGTCGGGCGCCGCCCTCGAGGCGCTCCATGCGGCGACGATGTCGTCGGTCCCACTGCGGTGGCCGCGAGCTCTTTGCAGGACCTGCCGGTCCCGGCTCAGACGGTCGAGACGGACCTCGCCGTCGTCACTCATGCCCCGCTCAGCGCTGGTTGCTGGGGTGCCAACCGGCCCAGTCGATGACCTCGAGACGCGGGCTGACCGACATCCATCGCCCGACCTGCTGGTCCTCGAGGAGAGCCGCTTGCGCCGTGAGGGCGCGTTTCGTCCGGCGCTTTGCCGCTGCCACTGCGGTGCGGTCGCCGCTGACCTCCGCCACGCGACCGATGGCGCAGTGAATTCGCTCGCGCTCCAGCATCACGCCTTCCGTCAGCGTCGCGGCCATCCCTGCGCCGGCGGCGAACTGATTGGCGCTCTGGAGGTCGTCGACGGCGAGGGCCACGAGGGCGCGCTCCGAGAGGCACGAGCCCAGCGTCAGGCGCTGCTCGGTGGCTCTGAGGATCCGCTCGCCGCGAGTGAGATGGGCATCAGCCTCCTCGTAGAGACCCAGGCGACGGCACACCTCGCCGGCATAGGTCACCGCAGGGCCGGTCACGATGACGGCGCCCAGGGCGGTCGAGCGCTCGATGACCCGGCCAAGATCACTACGCGCACCATCGAGGTCCCCGCGCAGGGCGCGCAGATAGGCCCTCCGCATCGCCACAAACAGCGTGTTCAGCTGGTCGCATTGGTCATCGGCCAACAGGGCGGCCTTGCCGAGCCCATCCTGGGCAGCGTCGAACGCCCCCAGCTGGGTGTCCGCGCTGGCGGCGCCCATGCGCCCAACCATCTCCCAGTACGGGCTGCGGGACCGGCTCGACTCGATGGCGATGCTCGTCCAGCGGTCTCGCGCCGTGACGAGGTGGCCCTGCCGCAGATCGACATCCGCCAGGAGGTCCGACAGGCGGAAGAGAGTCTCCCGGGGAGCATCCACGAGCAACGCGGTGCGGAACGCCTCTTCCGCAGTCTCGATGGCAGAGTCCAGGTCCTGGGCCTGCTGGAACAGCGCAGCCCTCGCCGTGAGGACCCGGAGGCGTCCTTCGGCAGAGTCCCCGGCCAACAACGACATCTCGTCGAGGTCTTCCTCGGCTCGCGCCCACTCACACGCCGCGGACGCGAGGGACACACGCGCAGCGAGCGCTTCGGGGAGATGATCCGGGCCGGCCTGGCGGGCGGTCGAGACCCAGAGGTCGGCCACCGCCAACCCCGTCGCGGTCCGTCCCGCGGCCTGCTCGAGCTTCACCGCCGTCTTGAGAAGCGGCAGCGCCGTCTCGGGCATGCCGGCGCGCAGCCAGGCCCGCGCCGTCAGGGCCGGCCGCTCGTCCAGAGCGATCGGATGATCTGGGTGCTCATCGCCGACCATGAGCGCGAAGCGCTCGCCAGCCGCGCGGCGGGCATCCTCGGCGAGCATCTCCCAGGCCACCTCACCGGCCTCGCGGTCCGTGAGCTCCAGCCCCCAGCTCCCGCCGGCCGGGCGCTCGTGCGCCAAACCACGACGAATGAGGCTGTTGACCGCATCGATGAAGGAGTCCTCGTCCCATCGGGACGCCGAGAGCAGCCACTCCAGCACCACCGGACGATTCACGAGAGCGAGCAGGGCTGCCGCCTCCAGTGGAACCTCGCCGAGCCCCGACAGTCGGGCCTTCCAGCGCTGACGGGGGTCGCCCGACGCCACAGCCAACAGATCGCCCTCAGACGCCTCGCGCCCCGACGCGCGCCCTGCCTCGTGCAGAAGCGAGCGGGCCCACTCGAGGAGACCGCGGGGCGTGACGTTGACGCCCTCCTGCACAGCACGCTTGCCCAGACGCATGGGGGGCACCGCCCAGCCCATCGCAGTCTGAAGGGTCACCGCGACGTCGTTTCCGTCCAGAGCGGGGATCTCGATCCCAGCCGGAGCCCACGCCGCGGCGTCGAGCGACCCCGCCAGGGAGATCAGGCGCGGACGACCGCGGCGGGTCCCGCTGCCCACCGGGGTGGTGGAGAGGTACCGAAGGAGGTCGATGGAGTCGGGGTCCATGTCCTGGCTGTCGTCGATGAGCAACGCGATGGGCGCGGCCTCGCTCAGCAGGCTGATGAGGCGCTCGGCGGCGGAGTAGAACATCAGGCGCCGGGACGCCGGATCCGGCGCCGCTGGCTGTGGATCCAGGTCCGCGCCCAGTCGGTCCGCAAGCGCAGGACACAGCTCCACCGCCGCCGAGAGTGCGTGGCCGAGGCCGTTCCGGAGCTTCTCCTCCGGCATGGACGCGAGGTAGTACGCCGCGGGATCGAAGAGCAGGCGCGCCGTGGAGAGCCCAGCCGCCGGGTCGTTGCCGCGGGCCGTGAGCGCCATCGCGCCCATCTCGAAGCGGAGCGTGTCTCGAAGCTCAGCGAGCAACCTCGTCCGGCCCGAGCCCGGGCCTCCCACGAACCAGTGGATGGAGGGCTTGACGTCGTCGAGCATGAAGCCGGCGACGGCGTTCGTGAGCTGCGCGTCTCGCCCCCGGAAGGCAGGGGCGAAGAGCTCCGGGACGTCGCTGAGCTCGAGGACTTCGTCATCTTCGGTGAAGAACGTGCTCGAGGCAGCGATCTCGTCGGCGTTGTGCGGAGTGATCGCCGCGTCGGAGCCGGGGCCGCTTTCGGGCTTGGCCACGGGCTGAGCACGCGTGACCTTCTCGTTGGGATCCTTCCCCCCGAGCAGCCGCCATGGTCGCCGCTTCTTCGGCTCCTTCTTGCCGGCGACCGGAGCCTTGGCGGCGAAGATGTTGGCCGCCGTCGGTTCCGGGGTCGGCACCATTCCGCCGGCCACCAACTGGCGCATGCCTGCGGCTGGACCCGGGCCTTGCGCCTCGATGACCTGGCGTGCGCGCTCCGCGGCGTCCAGGGCTCCGACGACCGCGAGGGGCAGGTCGCGGGGATCTGCGTGCTCCTCGTTGCGTTCCTGCAGCGTGACGTTGGGCGCGAGGTGCATCAGCAGCTCTTGCCTCAGCGCTCCAGCGTCCCGGTAGCGGTCACTGCGGTCCTTCTCGAGGAGCCGATTCACGAGCTCGCAGAGCGAGTTGGGGAGCATCGGACACAGGTCAGCGAGGCGAGGCGCGGGCTCGGTGACGTGCGCCATCAGCAGGTCGAACAGGGACGGCGCCGTGAACGGCGGCTGCCCCGAGAACACCTCGAAGAGGATCACGCCGAGCGAGTAGAGGTCGGAGCGGCCATCGAGATCGAGGCTGCGGGCCTGCTCGGGGCTCATGTACCGCGCCGTCCCGACGGTCTCCCCCGCCGCGGTCAACGGGGCCAAGGGCGTCATCGCCATGGGCTTCGCGATGCCGAAGTCCACGAGTCGGGCGCGACCTGCGTCGTCCACGAGGATGTTCTCGGGCTTCAGATCCCGGTGCAGGATGCGGTGCGCGTGCAGATACGACATCGCCTCGCAGATCTGCGCCGACACGGCGATGACCGCCGGAACCCAGGCGAGAGGAAGTGCGCGGTTCTTGTCGTCCCGTCGTGTGCGCCGACCCGCCACGTGCCAGAGGTCTCCCCCCGGCACCCACTCCATGATGATGAACTCGCCGTGCTCGCAGACCCCGTACTTGTAGACCGCCACGATGCCGGGGTGGCGAAGCCGAGCCACCGCGTTGAACTCGCGGCGGAATCGCTTCGTAGGCGATGCGGTCCCTGGCTGGAGGCGAAGCAGCTTGACGGCGCGGAGTGCACCCGTCTCGTCGTCCACGGCGCGGTAGACAGCTCCCATACCGCCTACGCCGACGAGAACGAGATCGCTCAATCCGGGAACGTTGGGAACCGGGGCTTCGATCACGTCAGAGCGGCGCAAGCAGGGGTGCTCCAAGGGTCCATGCCGGCCCCGTGGTGCACGGGGGGCGTTGAAGCAACGATATCAGGACGGCTCAGCGCCGTCCGCGACGCCGACCGGGATCCGACCCCCGGTCCATCGCCTTCTCCATCGCGTCCGACAAATTGCGGAGACGCTTCCGAAGCGTCTTGTCAGGAGTGGCCGCCATCGCGCGCTCCAGGCTCCATTGGAGGCCGGGGTCCGCAAGGGGCGACTGCTGCTGCAAGATCTCGGCATCCTGAAGCGCGGCGGCAGCCTCGGCGGCCCGGCCCGTGCGCACCGCGAGCTCCACCCGATAGATCGCCGCGTTGGACCGCAGCTCGTGGGCAGAGTCCCCGCGGAAGGAGTCCACGTCCGCCACGGCAGCGAGTGATTGCTTCGCCGTGAGAATGTCGCCCGCCGAGAGCCCCATGGCCGTGAGAGCCAGGTGCACCCGCGCGTTGGGCAGGCCCCGGCGCTCACCCAGGACCAGGGCCGTGCGATAGGCCTGCCGAGCTGCGCTCTCGTTCCCCGCGGAGCGCTCCACGTCGCCGCGGAATCGCCACAGGTTCTGGAGGTCCTGCCACGAGGCCCGCAGGCGGAGGAGCGAGCGCAGCTTGTCGAGCAGGAGGCGCCCCCGGTCGGTGTCGTGTCGCGCGACCGCGAGAGGAAGCCGCGTGGCCAGCACCTCGAGCATCAACTGACTGTCGCCAATGCTCGATGCAATGCCCGCCGCTTCCTCGGCGAGCTCCTCAGCCCGCGCGAAGTCGCCCTCGAGCCGAAGGATCGCCGCCAATGCCGACAGCGCGTGGCACTCCCACAGCGTCGACTTGATCGCCCGGGCCCCCTCCAGGGTGCGCTCCAGCGCCTCCACGGCCTCGCGAGTCCGGCCCGCGGCGCGCAGCGCCTGGGCATGGGTGAAGTCGCACCGACAGCGCTCTTCGGTGGGCGGGAGCGCAATCCAGAGCGGCTGAAGCATGTCGAGGGCGGCCGTCAGCGCCGACGCGGTCGCCGCCTCCTCCTGGGCCTCGTGCTCCAGCACAGCGGCGAGGACACAGAGCTCGGCTTCCTCTTCGCCACGGAGCAGCTCGGGATGAGCGTCGACGCGCTCGAGTGCCCGACGGGAGGCACGCCAAGCTGCCTTGACCTCCCACCGCTCGCGCAGCAGCTTCGCCGCACCGAGCTCGTCTCGCGCCGCCTGGGCGTGCTGCCCGGCCGCGTTGCGGTTCCGCGCAGCTTCGAGCAGCCGCTCCGCCGAACCGGGGCCGTACGGAGGCGCCTCGAGAACACTGGCCCAAGCACGGTGGCACGCCATCTTGGTCTTGAGCTCGATGCGCGCGGCGAGGCGCTCGGCCAGCGCGAGGTGCACCAGCCGCGGTCCCTCGTCCCGCACCTCCACGAGCGCCGCCATCACCAGGGGCGCCAAGGCGCCCTCCACCCGCTTCGCTGGGACACCAATGCGCTCTGCCGCAGCCACGAGGTCGTCGTAGCGCGCCCTCTCGGAGACCAGGCTCAGCAGCTCGAGCACCGCCCGGGTCGCGTCGCGGTCCGCGGAGCTCTCCGTGGCATCCCGCGCGCGTGCTTCGAGGATGGACCCGAGCTTGAGGTGTCCCGCGGTCGATGGTGTGTTCCCCGAGAGCTCGTACCCCTCGGGCGTCCAGCGCAGGCGACCCGTCTCGTGGAGATGACGAGCGATCTGCTGGGCGGCGCGCGGATCTCCTCGGCCCCACCGCGCGATCTCGAGCCCCACGTCCTTGCTCAGCCCAGCGGTGAACGTCAGCACCCCTGCCAGGGCATCGTCCGACAGCGCGGGCATCTGGAGAATGCGGGTCCGTGGGTGCGTGCGAAGCATCATCCACTCGGGAGGCCAGGCGGCGCCGGTCGTGGGGATGTCGTTGCGGGCGGTGGCCACGACGGCCACAGGTAGATGTCCCTCCGCCTCGAAGAGGTACTGAAGCAACGTGGACAGCGCCTTGTCCCGCGCACGACCGATGTCCTCGAGCCAGAGCAACAGCGGTCGGCGGCGCCCGAGGACTCGGAAGAGCTCGACCGCGGTGGCGGCCTCCTCCTGCTCGGGGCGACGGGTGTGCTGTGACGGGCTCAGCAGTGAGAGGAGTCGCGGGACCAGATCGGCGTCCGCGGGGTAGCCCGCCTCGGAGAGCACGCGACGGACGCGGTCTTCGCGCTCGGACTCCGGCAGCGTCGCCACCCGCAGCACGCGAAGCAACAGACGGCGCAACGCACCAGTCCCCGAGCCGTCGGCCCGGAACCGCACGTGGTGGGAGCGGGCGACCCCGAGCTGTTCGGCGACGGCGGCCAGTTCCCTGGCGAACCGCGTCTTTCCTCGACCCTGAGCACCCTCGACGAGGAGGAGCGCGGGACGGCCATCCTCGGCGACCGACGAGAGGTGGCTCCAGGCCTGCTCCCACTCGGCGTCCCGGCCCTTGAGGGGTGCCTCTCGCATGGCGAGCAGCGCGTAGGACGCAGCCGGCACCGGGGGCGCAGCCCTGTCCAAGGGAAGGGCTTCGAGGCCTGCCTTCCAGGCCCCGGGATCCGGCCGGTCCATCTGCCACGAAGGAGGCAAGGCGACGGCGGCCTCACCCGCGGGAGCCAGCTCGAGGGTCACGGAGCCCCCGGCGCTCTTGATGGCGTCGGCCTCCACACCAAAACTGCGGCCCGCGGGATCGTCGTCGAGCTCCGCGGTGGGCGGGTCGACGTTGGGGTCGGTGTCGGCGTCGAGATCGTGGTCGGTGTCACGATCCTCGGCGGGCCGCACTGCGGTGAGGAGCACGTCCGTGACCTCGGGGTTGAAGTCACGGGACCCCGTCGTGAGGTCGTCGGTCGTGGGGGGCGGGAGGCTCCGAAGTGCGTCGGCGGCCCAGCCGAAGCGCTGCGCAGGATCGGGCGCCATCAGCCGAAGAAGGAACCGCCGGAGGGGAACCCCGAGATCCGACAACGCCTGGATGGGCGGAGCGAAGTGGCTGTGGTTCCGCAGGGTCCAGAGCAGCTCCTGGGTCTCCCCCGGGAAGGGGCAGGTGCCGATGAGCAACTCGGTGAGCACCACTCCCAGGGAGTAGAGATCCGTCCAGGGTCCGACGTCACCCTTCGGCCCCTTCGCCTGCTCCGGTGCCATGTACGCCCGGGTTCCGGCGACATGCTCGATGCCATCCGCCCTGAGAATGTCGGGCCCCGAACCGCCGGGGGCTGCCCAGGCTGCGATCCCGAAGTCGAGCAGGCTCACCCAAGGATCCCGGGGATCGCCGGAGAGCAGGACGTTCGAGGGCTTCAGGTCCCGATGGACTACCCCCCGCCCGTGCGCATACGCGAGCGCTTCGAGGATCTGCCTGGCGAGCTTGTGGATCCACATCCACGGGCGCGGCTGGTCGCACCACATCGAGAGGGGCTTGCCCGAGACGTACTGAAAGACGAGGGCGGGGAGCTCCCCTTCGACCGGCTCCTTCTCGGTCCCGGCTGGCAGAACAGTGCGGTCGAGGAGCGAGACGACATGGGGGTGAGAGAGCCGCGCGACCGTCTGTGCCTCGGCGCTCAACCAGTGCTCTGCGCCGGACTCCCCCAGGGGGCGGCGGGGGAACTTGATGGCCACATCACGCTTCAGCCGGCGATCGACGGCGCGCCAGACTTCACCCATCCCGCCCTTGCCCACAAAGCGGACAAGGCTGTACCTGCCATCCAGCGTGCGGGTTCCCTTGCGATCGAGGACGTCGGTCACGCTGCTATTCTGCCACCCGCATGACGGAATCGCGCAGCACCGGAGCCGCAACTGCGCGCGTCAAGCGTGGCGACCTCGCAGTCGAGACCTCCGCGTTGGTCCGCGCGACGGTCACTGTGGTCGATGGACCGGACCTCGGTCTGGCCTTTCCCCTGGGCAAGCGCACCATCACGGTAGGCAAGGGTCGAGACTGCGATGTCGTGCTCACCGACAGCGCGGTGAGCAAGAAGCACGTCGAATTGACCCTGGTCGGCAACTCCGTCCGGGTGCGCGATCTCGGCAGCACCAACGGGACCTGGATCGGGAAGACGAAGGTCATCGAGTCTCTGGTTCCCGCCGGTTCGGTGGTGATCGCGGGGCGCAGCCGATTGCATCTTCGCGCGGAGGACACCTCGGAGATGCTCTCGCCGAGCGAGTCCGACCACTTCGGCGAGCTGTGGGGCATGTCCGTGTCCATGCGCCAGGTCTTCGCGGTGCTGGAGCGCACGGCGGGCAAGGACGTAAGCATCTTCGTGGATGGCGAGACCGGCACGGGCAAGGAGCTCGTCGCCCGCGCGATCCACTCCAGGGGAGGCCGCTCCCGCGGGCCCTTCATCGTGCTCGACTGCTCGGCCGTCGCTCCGGAGTTGGTGGAATCCCAGCTCTTCGGCCACCGACGAGGCGCCTTCACTGGGGCGATGCAAGACCGACCGGGGGTCTTCGAGAGCGCCCGCGGAGGCACCCTCTTCCTCGACGAGCTCGACTCCCTCCCGAAGGACCTGCAGCCCAAGCTGCTTCGCGTGATCGAGACCCGCACGGTCACTCGCCTCGGGGAGTTCGAACCGCGCCCCATCGACGTGCGCCTCGTGGCGGCGTCGGGTCGCAGCCCCGAAGAGGCCGTGTCTCGGAGCGAGCTGCGCCGGGATCTGTACTTCCGCCTCGCAGTGGTGCGAATCACCCTGCCTTCCTTGCGCGATCGCCTCGAAGACCTGCCCCTGCTCACAAAGAAGCTGTTGGAAGCCATCGGGCACAACAGCGTGATTCCGGCGGAGGGCCCTGCCCTCGACCGCCTGCGGCAGCATCCGTGGCTGGGCAACGTGCGGGAGCTCCGTAACGTACTGGAGCGAGGTCTTCTCCTGGCTCCCCCGGGCGCGACGGCTCTCGAACAGCTTCCCCTGCGCCTGTCGCCAATCATGGGCGACGAGCCGCGAACCCAACGCGGGCCAGGCTCCCTGCCCCCCGTGGAGTTCGGGCTTCCGTACAAGGAGGCGAAGGAGGCGGCCGTCTCGGCCTTCGAGCGGGAGTACCTCAAGGCAGCGCTCGCCCGGAACGGCGCCAACCTGAGCAAGACCGCGCGGGACGTGGGCCTCACCCGGCACCACCTGCGCAAGCTGCTTCGCCAGCATCGGCTCATCGCCAACCGCAGCAAGTAGATCAGGGCCTCGTCGGTCGATCAGCGCTGCCATTTTCCGGAACCAGACATCGCGCATTGTGCTCGGCTGATTCGCCCCTAGGGTTGTGCGCAATGGCACGCATCACGTGCCTGTCGACGCCTTCAGGAGGTTCCAAATTGTTCGGTTGCAAGCGCATTCTCGTCCCATCTGACTTCTCCGAGTGCTCCGAGCGAGCGCTGCTGACCGCCCTCGCTTTCGCGATCCGGTTCGACAGCGAGGTGCACCTCCTGCACGTCACGGACCGCCCCGGAAGCAAGGCGTACGAGGCCAATGAGGCCACTGCGGAGAAGATGGCGGCTCTGGAGACGGACGAGAACGCCCTCAAGCAGGCGTACGAGTCGGCGGCCGACCGCGCCGAGGAGGAGACCGGGCTGCCGGGTCTCAAGGACAAGGCCGTGCACTTCATAGTGTCCGGTGGAGATCCCGCAGAGGAGATCGTGCGGGTCGCCGAGGAGGTCCACGCAGACCTGATCGTCCTGGGCACCCACGGGCGCACGTCCGTGAAGGACTTCTTCGTGGGGAGCACCGCCGAGCGGGTCGTGAAGCGCGCCAACTGCGCGGTCCTGGCCATCAAGCCCGAGGGCTACCCCTACCTGCGCGACTGAGCGAGGCGTGCTCCAGCACGTCGCAGGGACCGACGACCGCAGCCGACGCCGAGATCGGGCTCCTCCGGCCGCGCGTTCGGAGGGGCCCGAGGCCAAGGAGGCAAGCGAGGAGCGGAGCGAGGCGTGCTCCAGCACGTCGCAGGGACCGACGACCGCAGCCGACGCCGAGATCGGGCTCCTCCGGCCGCGCGCTAGTAGACCTGGATCATGGTTTCGTAGGTCCCCAGCACGTTGCCCACCGAGTCGAAGGCC
>JAGSHC010000063.1 GCA_023954745.1 Deltaproteobacteria bacterium
GGAGAGCGAGCACTACGCCGAAGTGGAGCGCCTGGTCGATCAGATGTGGCCCCTCGCGCCGGCTCCCCTGCGGCTCACCCTCTTGGAGTACCGCATCGGGGTCTACAGCCGCACGGGACGCGGGCCCGAGGCAGACGCCGCGCGAGCTGAACTCGCCCGCCTGAGAGGCAGTCCATGAGATGGACCCTGTCCGCTGTGCTCGTCATGACAGCGTGTTCCGCCCCCCCAGAGCCCCCGCCGGCGAGCCTCTTCGATGAGGAGCCGAGCACGGAGGCAACTGCAACCACACTCCAGACCGACGGCGTCCTGGAGTTCGAGGATGTCGCCACCGCGTCGGGCCTGACGTGGAGTCATCACGGCGGGCGCAACGCGGCGAAGTGGCTCCCCGAGACGATGGGCGGCGGCGTAGCCCTCCTCGATGCCAACCGCGACGGGGCCGTGGATGTGCTCGTGGTGGAGTCCGGAAGCCTCGTGGGCGCACGGTCCCCGGACGGGGGCACCCGCCTCTACCTGGGCGACGGCCGAGGCAGCTTCGAGGACGTGACCGCAGCCTGGGGCCTCACCACCGAGGGGTTCGGCATGGGCGTCGCAGCTGGAGACATCGATGGGGATGGCTGGACTGACGTCTACCTGACGAGCTTCGCCGGCGGCGACCGCCTGCTTCGAAACGATGGCGGCACGCGGTTCGTGGACGTCACCGCCTCCTGGGGGATCGCCCCCGAGGGCTGGTCCACCAGCGCGGCCTTCCTGGACATGGACGGCGACGGCGACCTGGACCTCTACGTCACGCGATACATCGACTACTCGCTCACGAGCGCGCTCAAGTGCTGGTTCCGCAAGACCCACATCTACTGCACCCCGGCGCTCTACGACGCCTCCCCCGACCGTCTGTACCGCAACGACGGGAACACCTTCACCGACGTCTCGGAGGCGTCGGGCATCGCCTCGCATCGGGCGAAGGGCCTGGCGCTGTCCACGGGCGACCTCGACAAGGACGGGGACGTGGACATCTACGTGGCCAACGACATCTCCCGCAACCTGATGCTGATGAACGACGGCGCGGGGCAGTTCGAGGAGGAGGGGCTGCTCGCGGGTGTCGCGTACTCGGAGTTGGGCCGTGAGGAGGCGTCGATGGGGGTGTCCATCACCGACGCAAACGCTGACGGTCACTGGGATCTCGCGGTGACGAACTTCCAGGCGGAGCCCACGGGCCTCTATATGGGGCGTGGGCAAGCGCAGTTCCGAGAGCAGTCAGACCGGCTGGGGATCGGGGCGACCTCCCGTGCGCGGCTCTCCTTTGGGATCGAGTTCTTCGACGCCGACAACGACGGGGACGACGAGCTCGTCACCGCCAACGGGCACATCACCGACAACGTCGCCGACTACAAGGACGGAGTGGTCTCCGATCAGCTCAACTCCCTCTACCTCAACGACGGCGGGCAGTTCACCGATGTCTCGGCAGAGTCCGGGACCGCCTTCGCGACACGGGGGGTCAGTCGCGGACTCGCCACCGGAGACCTGGACTCCGACGGAGGCGTCGATCTGGTCATCGTCAACAACGAGGGCCCCTTGGTGGTGGCCGCCAACCGCACCAAGGAGCGCGGCCACTGGCTGTCCCTGTGGCTGGAGGGGGTCACGTCCAACCGGAGCGCCATCGGCGCCGTGGTCACGGCCCGAATCGGGGAGGCCGTGCTCGTCCGTGAGGTCCGCGGCGGAAGCTCGTACCTCGCCGTGAGCGACCGCCGGGTGCACCTGGGCCTGGGGGACGCCACCAATGCGTCACTCTCGGTGCGCTGGCCAGATGGCTCCGAGCAGGAGTTCGAGGGCGTCGCCTCGGACCGCCACCTGCGCCTCGTGCAGGGCGGAGAGTTGGTGCCCTACACCCCCGGCAAGGAGCAAATCGCTCCGTGACCCGCGACTCCCTGCGGAGGCTTCAGAAGGCCGCCGGCGGAGGACTCGCCACAGTAGTCATCCTGCTGTTGGCGAACTCGGCGTTCCTGGTCACCGCCGAGGCGAGCGACCTCGTGGCGCTCATGGTGCAAGCCCACCTGCTGCTCGGTGTTGCCTTGCTCGTCGTCCTCCCGTTGTTCGTCGCCAGCCACGTAGCGATGCACCGGGACCATGCGAACCACCGGGCCCGGGTTGTGGGTCGCTTCGTGGCAGGGCTGGCGGGCGTCGGCGCGGTGGCGGGGTTGGCGCTGTGGGGACTCGAGAAGCAGCGCGCGTTGCGCTGGCTCGTCCTGCTGCACGAGGCGGGCTTCGTCGGGGCGGTGGGGGCGTACGTGCTGCATCGGATGCGCGCGGTCGTCACCCCGGCGCTGACGGGGGAGCGCGTCGCGGTCGGGTTGGCGGGGCTCCTCGTCCTCGGAGTCTGGGGACTCCAGCTGACCGGAGAGGAGACCGACGATGCGCCCGACGCGCTCTTCGTTGCCGGTCTCTCCGAAGCCGCCACCGTCGACGGACATGTGCTGCGGCCTGAGGACCTCGCGGACGCCGGCTATTGCGCCCAGTGCCACGAGGAGATCGCGGCGCGCTGGGAGGGCTCGGCCCACCGGCACGGCTCCCTCAATGACCCGTTCTACGCCGCGACCCTGAAGGTGGCCCAAGCCCATCGCACGCCGGAGGAGCTCGCCTTCTGCGGCGCCTGCCACGACCCCGCCCTGCTCTTCACCGGGCGCATGACCGAGCACCCGGTGCCGTCCGACCCCGACGCAGACGCAGGCATCACCTGCCTGCTCTGCCACGACATCGCCGAGGAGCCCGGCCGCCTGGGCAACGGCTCCTACGTGCTCACGAAACCCGACCACTACCCCTACTACGGCAGCGAAGACGAGGACGAGCAGGAGCAGAACCGCCGCCTCATCCGCAGCAAGCCCGACAAGCACAAGGCCACGTTCCGGCGCTCTCATCTGCACAGCTCAGAGCTCTGCATCGGCTGCCACAAGGCCCACATCCCCCCCGAGCTCAATCGCCACCGGTGGCTGCCCGGGCAAAACGACTACGACCCGTGGTTCGACAGCGGCGCGGGCGGCCACTCCGCGCGCACGTTCTTCCCGCCGAAGAGCCCACAGATGCGGTGCCAGGACTGCCACATGCCGCGCATCGACTCCGACGACCCCGCAGCCAAGGGGGGCACGGTCCCCGACCATGCATTCCCCGGCGCCAACACGGCCCTGCCCGCCGTGCTCGAGGACGACGAGTGGTCGGCCCGCAGCGCCGCGTTCCTCGACGGAGTCCTGACCGCGGACATCGGAGCGGTGTCGAGCTCCTCGGGCCAGGTCATGGCGCCCAGGGACGTGGTGACCGCGCCCCCGGGCGCCCCCCTGACGGTGGACGTGGTGGTGCGCAACGTCGGCTCGGGGCACCTCTTTCCCGGCGGGGTGGCCGACCTTCGCGAGGCGTGGCTCGAGGTCTCCCTCGTGACGGGCGAGCAGGTCCTGGCGGCGAGCGGTCTCGTCGATGGGGGCGGGCACCTCGACCCCTTCGCGTATCGCTGGAACACGGTGCTTCTGGACCGCGACGGCGCCCACCTCGAGGTGCACGAGGTGGAGGACGCCTTCGTGGTGCTCAGCAGTCGGCGCATCATGCTCGGCGCGTCCGATGTGGTGCGGGTGTCCCTCCCCGCGCCTCCTGAGGGGGCGCACCTCCGGGCGCGAGTGATGCATCGCAAGTTCGCCCGGAGCTACGTCGAGTTCGCCCTGGGGGCCGACGCCCCTGCGATGCCTGCCCACGTGCTGGCCGAGGCGTCGATTCGGATCGAGCCCGGCGCCTGGAGGGCACCCCCACCCGCCGAGGACGCCGGCCCCCGATTGCGCAATCTGGGCATCGGGCGCTTGCTGCGGGGAGAGACCCGCGCGGCCCGAGAGGCAAGCCTGGCGGCCTCCTTGCGCCTCAGGGACGACCCGGGTCCGCTGCTCGACCTCGCGCGGATCGCCCTGGCCGACGGAGATGTGGCTCAGGCCGAGGACTTCGTCAGGCGCGCTGACAAGGTCGCCCCCGGCCACCCGACGGGCGCGTGGCTCCTCGGTCGGATTCGCGCAGGCCAGGGGCAGCACGAGCGCGCCGTCGCCGCCTACGACGTGGCCCTGGCGAGCTTTCCTCGCGACCGGCAGGTGCTGGCCCTGCGGGGCGAGTCGCTGTTCCAGCTCGAGCAGGACGAGGACGCGGCCGCCGCGATGGAGGCCGTCCTGGCCATCGACCCGGAGCACCTCGCGGCCCACGCGCTGCTCGCGCGCATCCGGTCGTCTCAGGGAGACACGGAGGGCGCCGCCCGGCACCAGGCGGCCTGGGATCGGTACCGCCCCCGCAACGAGGACAAGGCGGCCATCGCCAAGGCGAGGGAGCGCAACCCGGCGTTGGACCAGAGAGCGAACCAGCAGTGGGTGATTCCCCTTCGCCCGCCGAAGGGCGACGCGTCGCCCGCCGAGGTGTGGGCGCGGTAGCTCAGCCCTCGCGCTTCACCGCTTGCTCGATGGCGACCTGGCAGAGCGCCGTCTGGGCGGCAACCCGCATGCGCGTGGCCTGGCTCTTCCCGACGGAGAACCCGACCCCGCCCGCGAGGACCCCGAGGATCGACCCGAAGACCGCTCCGCCGACAGTCCCGATGTCCATCCCCATGCCCGACCCGAGGCCGGTGACGAGCCCCACGAGGCCGGCGGCGTACGCGGTCAGCAACGGGGCTTTGTCGGCCTGGGAATAGAGCTGGTTTGCGTGGTCCTGGATGATCTTTGGGTCGTACTGAGCCACTGGTGGTCCTCCCCGGTCCAGGCGGGCGACATCGCTCGCCTCTGGGTGCTGGGCACGCTACCAGAGGCGCCGACTACTCCTGGCGAACAGGGCCGTGCGAAGGTCCCCGTCGCCATCGATCTGCATGACGCTGAGTCTCGGGGCCCGCGCGTCAGTCCAACAAGTCGTGCACCGGGACGGGCATCGGCGGCTCCGAACCCAGGCCGAGCGCCTGCCTCAGGTCCACCTCGATTCCCGTGGAGAGCGACGTCAGCGGCAGGTCGTTGGGGTCGTGGCCGAAGGGCTCCTCGATCTCGTCCCCGATGGCGTCCAGGCTGTAGAACGCGAAGGCGATGAGGCCCACCACCGCGGGGGTCAGCTGGCCCACAGTGGCCTCGAGCCCAAAGGGCAGCGTGAGGCAGTAGATGGCCACGATGCGGTGGGTGAGCACGGTGTAGGGCCAGGGAACCGGCGTCGCCCGGATGCGTTCGCAGCCGCCCTGGACCCCCAACAGCTCCGTCAGGGTCGCCTCGAGGACCGGCAGGTGCATGGTGTCGATGGCTCCGGCCTGCCAGGCCTGCCGCAGCTTCTCCCCGGTTCGCTGGTGCAGCAGCGCCGGAGGAGTGCGCGCCGCCTGGACCGCTGCCGCCTCGTCATCTGGGAGCAAGCCGGCGAGCTCGGGGATGGCCCGCTCCGCGCGCAGGTGATGGCGTAACGAGTGCACCCACGCCACCTGGCGAAGCACCAACTCCTGCCGGAGTTCGTCGCCGTCGACCAGGGTCACCACCTGCCGCGCCCAGCTGCGGGATGCGTTGACGACGCGGCCCCACAGCTTGCGAGCCTCCCAATACCGGTCGTACGACGCGTTGTTGCGAAACCCCAAGAAGATCGACAGCGCCACCCCGATGAGGCTGAAGGGCGTGGTGGTCAGGGAGAACTGGCTGAGGTCCCAGCGATGCCACGCGATGGTCACCACCACCGCCCACAGGACCGCGACGATGATGCGAAGCCCGGTGCGCCGCAGCGCGGTCCCGCGGACGGTGAAGAGGGTCCCGAGCCAGCTGGTAGGAGTGTTTGCGATCATGGTCGGGCTCCGGTCAGCCTGGAGGAGGCTCGGGGGGATGGGTCTCTGGGAGAGGCTGGAGGGCGAGCTGCTGCTCGAGTGCCGACAGGGAGACGCCACACTCCTGGGCGAAGCCCATCCTCGCGCGCACCCCGGGGAAGAGGAGGAAGAGCGCCGCGAAGGTGAGGCCGGTCACCGCGGTGATGAGGGACTGGCTCAGGGCGAGCAGTGACGCCCCTCCCAGCAACACCCCACCGGCCGTGAAGAAGATGGAGAACATGCGCGCGTCGGGGTGGGTGGCCAGCTCCACCGCCACCGTGCTGCCCTGCTCCCGGGCGTGCACCTCTCCCCGCAAGATCGGCTGAAACGGCGAGCCGGAGGCATCGCTCGTCACCTTCGCGATGCTGAAGCTCGGGCCGTCGATGGTGCCGAACCACCCCCGGTCGGTCGCTGGCGCGCGCAGCACCCGAATCACGACGCCGCCGCCGCTCAGCTTGCTCACGAACTGGAAGCCGCCATCCAGCGGCTCCACCGCGTCCCCAAGGGCCGCCAGCACCTGGTCGGGAGGCAGGTCGCAGGAATAGCGCGCCGATGCAGTCAGCTGGGAGGCCATCGAAGGGCGCCGAGTCGCGGATGGGTCAGTGGGTGTGGTCGTGCTTTGGGGGGTGGTCCCCCTTCTTGAGCCGCGACATGTCGAAGAACAGGGCCTCGTCCTCGCCCCCTGCCCTACGGCGAGCCACTTCTTCCTTGGCGCAGGCCCGGCGCTTCTCCAGCGAGCACAGGCAGTCGTCGCTCCCGACGCCACCGCAGCTTCCTTGAAGCTGCCGGTTGCTCACGATGACTCCCACCGCCAACCCGACCATGGCCAGGGCGAAGAAGGTGAGGGTGAAGATGAAGGTCGTCATGGGGCTTCCTTCTGGGCCGGGGAGGCGTCCGCAGGGCCGGAGAATAGAGCGAACTCGCTGGTTGCGCTGCGAATCAACTCGCCCTCGCCCCGCGTGATGAACATGGCGGCGAGACCTTGCTGGTCGGCCACCTCGAGTCCGCGCTCGGGTCCCAACACCATCAGCGCCGTCGCCCAGGCATCCGCTGCGCCGCACTGCTCGTGCACCACCGTGACCGAAGCCAGGGCGTGGGTCACCGGCACGCCAGTCCGCGGATCGATGGTGTGGCTGCGCAGGGTGTCGCCATCGGCGATGAAGTTTCGGTAGTCGCCCGATGTGGCCATGGCCATGCGGTCCAGCTCCAGCACCTCGAAGATGGCGGGCTGGTCGAGGCTCACGCCACGCGAGGGTCGCTCCACCGCGATGCGCCACGGGGCGCCGTCTCCGGGGGTTCCGGTGCGCACCTCGCCGCCCACCTCCGCCATGTAGGACGGGTATCCCAGCGCCTCGAGGGCCAGGGCGACGCGGTCCACCGCGTACCCCTTGGCGACGGCGGAGAGGTCGACCCGCAGCCCGGCGTCGGGCTTGGAGACGGTGCCGGCCTCGGCGTCGATCACGAGCTTGTCTTGCCCCACCGCCGCCAACAGGGCGGACACCTCGGCGGCGTCCGGTGGGCCTTGGGGGTCCTCGGGGCCGAAGCCCCAGCGGTTCACCAGCGGGCCCACGGTCACGTCGAAGGCCCCGCCGGAGGCGCCGTACACCGCCTCAGAGATGGCGAGCACCTCCAGGGTTGGCGCCGTGAACGCAAAGGGCGTGTCGGCGGGCCCCGCGTTGAAGCGCGACAGCTCCGAGGTCTCCAGCCACGTGGACATGGACTCGTTGACGGCGTCGAGGGCGCCAGTGACCGCTTCGGACAGCGTCTCGGACGCCTCGCCGGAGAGCTCGGGGCCCCGCACCTTCACCGTGAACGTGGTGCCCATGGTGGGCCCCGTCAGCTCGGTGGTGACGGGCTCGGACCCTGGCGTCTCCGCGGCCTCAGAGGACACGACCTCGGACGGCTCGGGGCCCTCGGGGGCCTGCCGGACGAGCTGGGTGTAGAACACCACCCCCACGAACACCGCAGGCAGCGCCAACCGACGCAGCAACGCCGAGGTCGTGGTGGGCTCGGCCTGTCCCATGGGGTGCTCTCGCTACCCGCCGAAGTCGTCCAGCGCGATGCTCTCGGGCTCGACGCCCAGGTTGATGAGCATGTCGATGACCGAGGTGTTCATGATGGGCGGACCGCAGAGGTAGTACTCGCAGTCCTCGGGCGCCGGGTGGTCCTTGAGGTAGTGCTCGAAGAGGATGTTGTGGATGTAGCCGGCGTAGCCTTCCTTGGAGCCCAGCGTCTTCCGCGACGGAGCCTCGGGGTTCTCCCAGTCATCCTCGGGCAGGACGTCCGACAAGGCGATGTGCCACACGAAGTTGTCGTTGTCCGTCTGGATCCCGTCGAAGTCGTCCACGTAGAACGTCTCGCGCCAGGAGCGCGCGCCGTACCAGAAGGACACCTTGCGGTCGGTCTTCAGCCGCTTGAACAGGTCGAAGATGTGGGCCCGCATGGGCGCCATGCCGGCTCCGCCGCCCACGAACACCATCTCGTTGTCCGTCTCCTTGGCGAAGAACTCACCGAAGGGGCCGGAGATGGTCACGGGGTCGCCCGGCTGCCGGGAGAAGATGTACGACGACATGATTCCGGGGGGCACCGGCAGGTACTTCGGCGGGCCCCCGCGGGGCGCGCTGCGGTCCGGCGGCGGAGTGGCGATGCGGACGTTGAGCATGATGATGCCCTCCTCGCCCGGGTAGTTCGCCATGGAGTAGGCGCGGGTCACCGACTCCTTCACGTCCGACGTGAACTGCCACACATCGAACTTGTCCCAGTCCTCGCGGTACTCCTCCTCGATGACCATGTCCTTGAACACGGCCACGTGGGGCGGACTCTCGATCTGGATGTAGCCGCCGGCCCGGAACGGGACGCTCTCGCCTTCGGGGAGCTTGAGCACGAACTCCTTGATGAAGGTCGCCACGTTGTGGTTCGACTGGACGGTGCACTGCCACTTGCGCACGTCCATGACCTCGGGCTCGAGCTCGATGCGCATGTCGCCCTTGACCTTGACCTGGCAGGAGAGCCGGCAGCCCTCGCGGGCCTCGCCTCGGGAGACGTGGGTCTTTTCGGTGGGGAGCAGCGAGCCGCCGCCTGCGTGCACGTGCACCTTGCAGACGCCGCAGGTGCCGCCGCCGCCACAGGCTGAGGGGATGAAGATCTTCTTGTCCGCGAGGGTGTTCAGCAGGGTGGAGCCCGCCGGCACGATCATGGGGTTGGCTTCGTCATCGTTGATGATGATCTTCACGTCTTCGGTGGCGACGAGCTTGGCCTTGGCGGCCATCAGCAACGCCACGAGGGCGAGCACGATGACCGTGAACATGAAGACGCCGAGTGCGACGATGGTCATGAGTCCGTCCTCAGAGCTGGATGCCGGCGAAGGCCATGAAGCCAATCGCCATCAGGCCGGTGAGAATGAAGGTGATGCCGAGTCCGCGCAGCCCCGGGGGGATGTTGCTGTAGCGCATCTTCTCGCGAAGGGCCGCCAGGGCGATGACCGCCAGGGCCCAGCCGATGCCGCTGCCCACGCCGTACACGATGGACTCACCGAAGCCGTAGTCCCGCTCGACCATGAACAAGCTGGCGCCGAGGATGGCGCAGTTCACGGCGATGAGCGGCAGGAAGATGCCCAGGCTCGCGTAGAGAGCAGGCAGGTACTTATCGAGGGTCATCTCGACGATCTGCACCATCGCTGCGATGGTCCCGATGAAGGTCAGGAAGCTCAGGAAGCTCAGGTCCACCGTGGCGAGGCTCGGGCTCACCCAGGCCAGCGCGCCCTCCTGCAACAGGAAGTTGTAGAGCAGCTGGTTGAGCGGGCACGTGATGCTCAACACGAAGATGACGGCCGCGCCGAGACCGATGGCGGTCTCGACCTTCTTGGACACCGCCAGGAAGGAACACATGCCCAAGAAGAACGCCAGGGCCATGTTCTCGACGAAGATCGCCTTCACGGCGAGGCTCAGCATGGATTCGAGCATCAGTGCGTCTCCACCTGGTCAGGCTTCCAGGTCCGCAGGCCCCAGATGAAGAAGCCGATGAGGAAGAATGCGCCGGGGGCGAGCACCATCAAGCCATTGGGCGTGTACCAACCGCCCTCGGTGACGAGGGGGAAGAGCACGACGCCCATGAGCTTGCCGCTGCCGAACAGCTCGCGGAAGAAGGCGACGACGATGAGCAGCAGGCTGTAGCCAGCGCCGTTCCCGACGGCGTCGAGGAAGCTCATCCCCGGGCCGTTCTGCATGGCGTAGGCCTCAGCGCG
Source organism: Deltaproteobacteria bacterium (assembly GCA_023954745.1). GTDB lineage: Bacteria > Myxococcota_A > UBA796 > UBA9615 > UBA9615 > JAGSHC01. Next base: position 10,071 of record JAGSHC010000063.1, read on the forward strand.
ACCCATGACGATGCAGTTGGTGATGATCAGGCCCACGAAGACGCTCAGCTGCTTGCTGATGTCGAAGAGGAACGCCTGCAGCACCTGGTCGGTGATGATCACCAGCGAGGCGATGATGGTCAGCTGCACCACGATGCGGATGCTCGCCGGGATGTGGTTGCGGAGCAGGCTGATGGTCACATTGGAGCCAATCAGCACCACCGTCAGGGCCACGCTCATCACCAGGGCAGTCTCCATCTTCGTGGTGACGGCCAGGGCCGAGCACACGCCGAGGACCTGCAGGGCGATGGGGTTGTTGTTGAACAGCGGGTCGACGAGGGCCTCGCGCTGCGGCTTCGACATGAAGCCCGTGGGGTTGGGAGACATCGTTCACTTCCCCTTTGCTTGCGCGATGTAGGGGCCGAAGCCCTCATCGCCGAGCCAGAACTGCAGGCTCTTGGTCACGCCGTTGCTGGTGAGGGTCGCACCGGAGAGGCCGTCCACCGCATGCGGCGCTTCGGCCGTGGTGCCGGCGGCGCCCTTGATCACCTTGATGGCGACGTCGCCGTTGGGACCAAAGACCTTGCGACCCGGCCACTTCGCCTTCCAACCGGGGTTGTCGACCTCGCCGCCCAGACCGGGGGTCTCGGCGTGCTTGTAGAAGGTCAGCCCCTTGATGGTGTTGTGGTCGTCCGTGGACAGCGCCACGTAGCCCATGAGGGTCGACCAGAGGCCAGGGCCCTGGATGGGGATGATGACCTGGTCGACACCGCCGGAGTCGTTCCTCACCTCGTAGACCAGCGCGTCGTTGGGGAGACGCTTGACCTTGGCGACGTTCTCCTCGACGGCGTAGCTGGTGTCGGGGTCCTTGGAGTACTTCTCCATGTCGTACGTGGCCAGGTCGACGTCGTCGACGGGGGCGCCCGTCTTCATGTCGATGGCCTTCGGGACGATGCGCTCGTCGTAGGTCGACTGGATCTGCTCCGGGGTCAGCTTCTCCCCTTCCTCCATCAACCCTGCGACCTGGAGGACCTTCTTCTGTCGGTCCAGGGTGCGGTTGATGTCCTGCCGCTCCTTCAGCGCCACGGCCGAGCCGGACACGAAGATGGAGCAGACCAGGCAGATCGCGGCGGCGAAGCCGACGGTGTAGGCGTTGCTACGCGGCATAGCGTGCGGCCCTCCGCTTGATGTTGGCCTGAATGACGAAGTGGTCGAACAGGGGGGCGAACAGGTTCATGAACAGAATCGCCAGCATCATCCCTTCCGGGTACGCCGGGTTGACGACGCGCACGAGCACGACGACCAATCCGATACTGAAGCCGTAGGCGAGCTTGCCCGTCGACGTGAAGGCACTGGAGACGGGGTCCGTGGCCATGAAGACAGCTCCGAAGGCCCAGCCACCGAGGACCATGTGCCACCAGAAGGGCATGGCGAACATCGGGTTGGTGTCCGAGCCGACGCCGTTGAGGACCAGGGTCATGCCGATGGTTCCGACGGTGACGCCGAGGACGGTCTGCCAGGCGCCGACGCGGGTGACGAGCAGCACCGCGAGGCCGAAGAGGGCCGCCACCGCGGAGGTCTCTCCCATGGAGCCGGGGATGACGCCGATGAAGGCATCCATCCAGGGCAGGGCCTCGAGGGCGCCGGCCTGCTCGGCGGCGCGAGCGAGCCAGGTGGCGCCGCTGTAGCCGTCAGTGCCGGCCGACTCAGCGGCCGTCCACACCTTGTCGCCCGAGATCTGGGCGGGGTACGCGAAGAACAGGAACGCGCGGCCGGTCAGGGCCGGGTTCAGCACGTTCATCCCGGTGCCGCCGAACATCTCCTTGCCGACCACCACGCCGAACGTGATGCCCAGGGCCACCTGCCACAGCGGGATGGTGGGGGGGCAGATGAGCGGGAAGAGGAACATGGTGACGAGGAAGCCCTCGTTCACCTCGTGCTTCCGCAGCATCGCCGTGACCATCTCGATGTTGCCACCGACCAGCCCCGTGACCGCGAAGACCGGGAGGAAGTAGGCGCCGCCGTAGAGCAGGCAGTGCAGGAGGTTGTCCGGGTCGTGAGCGCTGGCGCCCATGACGAGCTGGTAGAGCCAGGTGTTCAGGTCGTCGCGCCAGACGCCGGCGCCGCTGTCGATCTGGAGCAGGGCCTGGCGCCCGGTGTTCCACATGGCCATGAGCACGCAAGGCAACAGCGCGACCACCACCGTGATCATCATGCGCTTCTGGTCGATGCTGTCGCGGACGTGCGCACCTTCCTTGGTCACCTTGCCAGGGGTGTAGAGGAGGGTGTCGGGCGCTTCGAAGAAGGCCTCGTACTTGTGGAGCTTGCCGCCCTCTTCGAAGAGGGGAGCGAGCTTGTCCAGGGTGTCCCGGAGGAACTTCACGTCAGCCCTCCTTTTCGATGATGTCGAGGTTTCGGCGGAGGATGGGGCCGTAGTTGTACTTGCCCGGGCAGACCACGGTGCACAGCGCCAGGTCCTCTTCCGCCAGTTCGAGGATGCCGAGCTGCTCGGCGCGCTCCACGTCGTCCACGGCGATGGCCCGGAGCAGGAACGTGGGGAGGATGTCCAGGGGGAAGACCCGCTCGTACATGCCCAGGGGCACCATCGCGCGGTGCGAGCCGCCGGTGGAGGTGGTCATGTCGTAGCGCTTCTTGCCGCCGAAGAGCGCCGAGAGGTAAGTCGGCAGGGTCGAGAAGCGATCCAGGCCCGGCTTGAGCCAGCCGAGGAACTCCCGGTGCCGTCCCTCGGCGAGGGCCGAGACCTGCAGGTCGAAGCGGCCGAGGTAGGCGTGGATGCCGAGGTGCTCGTCCGACGGCGTGCCCGTGTAGGCGGCGCGACCGTCGAGCACGGAGCCGGCGACGACGCGGTTGTCGCCGGCTTTGAGCTCCCCCTCGAGGAGGGTCGGCAGCCCGGCCCCGACGCGGGTGCGCAGGAGGCGGGGCTTGGTGACCACCGGGCCGGCGAGGCTGATGACCCGGGTGAGGTCGAGGGTGCCGGTGCGGAGGAGGGCGCCGATGTTGGCGACCTCGGCGTAGCCGATGTGCCAGACGACCTTGTTGCGGTCGACGGGGTCGAGCGTGTGGATGTGGGTACCGGCGAGACCGGCAGGGTGCCGTCCCCCGAACTCCTCGACCTGCACGCCTGCGACGCCGTTGCCCAGGCTGCTGCCCGGGGCGCGGCACAGGTAGGTGGTGCCCTCGGTGAGCTTGGCCACAGCGACCGCGCCAGCGGCGAAGTCCTCTTCGCGTCCTTGCAGGGCGACCGCGGGCTCCGCGGCGAGGGGCCGGGTGTCCATGGCCGTGATGAAGATGGACTTCGGAGCGGACTCCGTGGCCGGCTGACGGTTGTAGGGGCGGGTCCTGAACCCGGTCCAGAGCCCCGACTCCACGAGCAGCTCGCGGACCTGGTCGCCGCTCAGCTCCGCGGCGGCCTTGCCGGTGTACGAAGCGAAGGTCGTGTGGTCGTCGTCCGTGAGGGCCCCGGAGCGCTCGCGCTCGTTGAGCTCGATGACGACGGAGAGCAGCGCGCGGCGCTCCCCGCGATGGATCGCGACGACCTTGCCGGCGCCGGGCGCGGTGTGGCGCACCCCTTCGGCCTTGCGGTCTTCGAACAGCAGCTGACCTCGCCGGACCTCGGCGCCCACCTCGACATGCATGCGGGCCTTCATCCCGACGAAGTCCGAGGCGACGACGGCCACGCGAGCGGGCGTGGGGGCGTCCTCGATGGACTGCTCAGGCAGTCCAGTGATGGGGAGGGTCAGCCCCTTCTTGATGGAGTGCAGGGCCAAGGTGTGTGGTCCTCCTAAGTGGAATAGGCGCTTCTATAGAGGGAAGAGGGGCGTGATGCCACCACGCGGGCGTGTCTTGACGGACGGCGCTACCGCCGGTAGCTGCCGGAGGCGCGGGCCAGAGACTCGAGCTCGTTCCGGTACAGCTCGCCTCCGAGCCGGCCCCCGGGGTTGATCTGCAGGGAGCCGGGGGTCAACGCCGACAGCTCCGGGAAGATCGACCATCCGTGCACCAGCTTCATCTCCAGGCCTCGGGGGTCCCTCAGATCTGCCTCGGCGACGCTGGTGAACACTGCGTAGGTGTGCGCGCCGCCCAAGGTGCCGAAGGGAGCCGGAGCGCCGTGCTCGTCGACCACCAGGAGGAGTTGGGCCCGCAGCAGGGCCCGGTAGACGGACTGGCGGGCGTCGGGGCTGCGGTCGCTGGCGAGCACGCGAATTGCCTGGTGCAGACGCTCGTTGTCGAAGACTGGGACGTCGCCGAGGCTCAGAGAGACTGCGGTTGCGTGGCTGGAATCGAGCCCGAAGACCGCCTCGAGCCAGCTGAGGAGGACGCCGGCGAGGTCGGCTCGCGCTTCCTCGGTCGAGATGTCGACGGAGCGGGAGAGCGTGCGCGCTCCGCGGGGCTTGGCGAAGTCCGCCATGCGCAGCGCGACGACCCCGTCGGCCGGGATGCGGTGCTGATCTCCGAGCAGGCGCTGGGTCGCGGCGATGCAGCGGGCCTCCGTCGCGCCCCGCGATGCTCGGAGGACGAACCACGCCGGGCCGCGCGTGACGACGAGTCGGTTGTCGGAACCTCCCTCGGAGCGGAGGCGGCCCAGGGCCTGCTGGAGTGCGGTCTGCGGGTCTGTCATGGGTCTCCCGGCCGTAGGGTAGTCAGACGAACGGCCCATGGTGGCCCGCCCACGATAGGCTCTGTTTCGTGCCTCCCAAGCCCCCCCCCGTCACCCATCGTCACCCCGTCGCGAGCCCAACCGCCCGCTGGTTGGGGGCCCTCGCCGCTGCTCTCCTGGCTCTCGTCCTCGTCCGAGCGCTCGCGGCCCCCCCGGCGCCGTCTCCCGCCGACGTACCCCCAGACTCCTTCTCCTCGGCGCGGGCCCTCGAGTACACCCGCGTCGTCCTCGGCCCAGACGAGGCGCCACGTCCGACGGCCAGCGCTGCCAACCGTGCCTCCCGAGAGCGCATCCTGGCGTCACTCGACGAGCTGGGACTCGAGCCGACCGTGCAGGGCGCATGGACCTGTCCCGAGCACATCGGCTGCGCCTGGTCGCAGAACATCCTCGCCCGCGTGGAGGGCCAGACGAGCGACGCCGTCGTGCTGTCCGCGCACTACGACTCCATCGAGGCCAGCCCCGGCGCGGCGGACGACGCCGCCGGAGTGGGAGCAGCCATCGAGATCGTCCGCGCTCTCCAGCACGGTCCGGCGCCCAAGAACTCCCTCATCCTCCTGATCTCCGACTCCGAGGAGGTGTACCTCAACGGGGCACGTGCCTTCTGGGAACACCCGTGGTCGAAGGAGGCCGCAGTCATCGTCAACCTGGAGGCCTCGGGGACGACGGGGCCGAGCTTGCTGTTCCAGACCGGCCCGGAGAACCGGTGGATTGTGGGCATGTACGCCCGACACGCCCCGCAGCCCGCCACCGGGAGCATGCTCGCTTCGTTGTACGCGCTGTCCAGCAACGCCACCGACCTGGACGTGCACCTCGACCACGGCGTCGACGCCGCGAACTTCGCCTTCACGGGCGGCTCGGCTCGCTATCACACCCCCCTCGACAACCTGGCGCACCTCGATGAGGGCAGCCTCCGGCATCAGGGGGAGAGCGCGCTGGCCCTCGTCGCAGCGCTGCTCTCGGCGGATCTCGAGGCCCGCCCCGAGGGACGCGTCGTCTACCAGGACCTGCTGCATCGCACGGTGTTCTCCTGGGGAGAGACCGCCAACTCGGTGCTGTCGGTGCTGCTCGTGCTCCTGCTGGGGGGGCTGGCCTTCGCCTTGCGCCGGCGTGGCGCAGCCCCCTTCGGCTCGACGGCCAAGGCCCTCGGCCTCTCGCTCCTGGCGGTCCTCGTCGCGGGGATCCTGGGGTACACCGTGAGCTTCCTGGTGTCGTTGGGGACCGGCGGACACCCGGCGCCGTGGTGGGCGGCAGCGGGGGTGTGGGAGCTCCTGTACCTCGTCGTCACGGCGGTGGGCCTGAGCCTCACCGTCCTGCATCTCGGGGGGCGAGTCTCTGCCTGGGCCGCGTTCGTGGCGGTCTGGTCGATCTGGGGAGCTGGGTTGCTCGTCGCGGTGGCGTACGGGCCGTCGTTCGCGCCGATCTTGCTGATGCCGCTGGCGGCGGCGGTTCTCGCCGGGGGCGCGGCGTGGGCGCGGGCGGGATCCGCTCCCCCCATCGCGGTCCCGACGCTCATCACGCTGCTGGTGTGGATTCCCGTGTGCGACTCCGTCGCCAGCAGCGGATACAGCGACGCCACCCTGGGGGTCCTGCCGTGGTTCTTTGCGTTGTCTCCGATGCTGCCCCTCCTCGTGGGGCAGTCCTCTCCCGGGCGACGCCCCCTCGTCGTCGGGGCCGCGCTGCTCGCCGGTGTCCTCGGAGTCGCCGTGCTCCTCCCGGTGGCGGACGAGGCTCACCCCGTGGGCATGAACCTCTTCACCGTCCAGGACCTCGACGACAGCGAGGTCTCTCAGACGCAGGTGGAGGTCTCCTGGAACTTCGCGGCGAACCCGGTGGCCGTCATCCCCGAGCCCATGAAGAAGATCATCGCGCGGGATGGCGGCGTGGTGGGGTCCGGCTGGGGGGTCCTGGGCTCGTCCCTGTCGATCAACGGCCTCTGGCCTGGCCCCGCCCTCCAAGAGCCTGCGCCGACCCTGCTGCTGAGCGAAGACGAGACGCTGTTCACGGTCGCATCGAACCGCGGCGCAACCATCCACCATGTCTGTACCAATGCGTCGGTGACCCTGCCCGACGGGACCACCTCGCCGGGGGTGTGGGACCTTCCGCCAGGAGGCATCTGCCGGGTCCACCGGTTCTACGGCCCAGAGGAGGGTCCGCTGCGGCTCTCCCTCGGGCGGCCGGCTGAGCCCCTGGTGCTGTGGGCGGGAGACATTCTTCCCGGAGCAGCAGGACCGACGACTGAGCTGTCGGCGGCGCGGGGTCCGCATGGAGTGCCCTTCCACTTCGGCGACCGCACGCTGGTCGGTCGATGGGTTCGCAAGCCCCCCGCGGACGGGTCTCCCCCAGAGGCGGGCGAGTAGAGCCGCCGATCCGGCCCGAGAGCGCGCTCGGTGGATTAGAGCCTAGGATCGACGCGGGGCAGGGACGAGGGTCCGGTGGCTCGTGTGGGAGAGATCGAAGAGAGATTCGTGGCCGCGCTGCGGCTTGCCTGGTTCGCAGAGACGACGATTCGGACGTACACGCACTGTCTGCGCTCGTTCGAGCGGTTCCACGGGGCTGGGGCAGAGGACCTGGGCCACGAGCACATGCGTCCGTACCTGGAGTACATGAGGAACGTGCGGGGGACGGGGATCACCACCCAGAGAATGCACGTACACGCGCTGCGCCACCTGTACACCCGGGTGCTGGGCAGGCCCGAAGTGACGAAAGGAATCCCGACCCCTCGGCCCCCCGAAGTCTTGCCTGATCTGCCAACCGACGAGGAGCTCCGCGCGCTGTTCGCTGCCGCTCCGAGAGCGAGGCACCGGGCCCTGTTCCGCACGATGTACGCGACTGGACTGAGGGTCGCCGAGGCGGTGCGGCTGCGCCCTGGCGACATCGACAGCGCGGCGAAGCTGCTGCACGTGCGCCACGGCAAGGGTGGTCGCGGCCGGAGGGTGATGCTGAGCCGACGGCTGCTGGCGGAGCTGAGGCTGTACTGGGTCGAGGAACGTCCCACCGGTGAGTGGCTCTTTCCCGGGAGGAAGGGACACATCTCGTCGGCGTCGGTGCGCGCGGCGCTTCACCGAGCGACAGAGGTGGCGGGGATCGAACGGCGTATCACCCCCCACACCCTGCGGCACGCCTTCGCCACGAGGCTTCTGGACCGGGGAGTCGATCTCCGCACGATTCAAGTGCTGATGGGGCACGGCGACCTGTCGACCACCGCCCGGTACCTGCACGTGAGCACCGCGAGGATCGAGGCGACGCGCAGTCCGTTGGACGTGCTCGAGGGCGAGTGGGTGGACGAGGGCGAGTGGGACCGCGCTCGGCTACGGCGGCGGCTACGCAGGGAGCGTCTGGCCAGGCGGCGGCTGGTGGACCCGCGGCAGGGAGTTCTGCCAGGGATGGATTGAGGGAGGCGGGGAAGGCTGAAGCTCGTTCGAAGTGCGGAGCTGAGCAGCCTCCCCCCTGAAAGTGCGGAGCTGAGCAGCCTCCCCCCTGAAGATGGTCAGCGCGCGCGCCGGGCGGTTCGGCTCTAATTCTGCGGTGAGCGCTCCCCTCCCGTTTGTCATGCGCGCGTCTCTGCTGCTTGCCTTCGGGTTGGCGGCGGGCTGCGCACCAGGCCCCACCGAGCCAGGCGACGACGACGACTCCACCGAAGCAGCGGACGACGACGACGCCACCGCCCCTCTGGGCACGGCGCGGGTGGCCGGACGCGTGGCGTTGGTCGATGGAGAGGGCATCGCGGACCTGACGGTCAGCCTGTGCGGCGGCATCTGCCTGGTCGCCGACACGGACTCCGAGGGGGCGTTCCTCTTCCCGGAGGTGCCAGAAGGCCCCAAGGTGATCGAGCCCGCCGTCGTGCCGGTCGGGGACGACCTCGCGGTGTCGGTGCGCAGCTGGACCCGCTTCTTCGACTTCGTGGACGTGGGGGAGGGCGAAGACATCACCCTCGCCCCCATCACGCTGCACCGGGTGCCTGACGCCCAGGGTCCCCTGACCGGCCCGCAGGACATGCAGCTGCTCCCCGACCTGCACGTCGCATTCGACGTGAGCGCCATCCTCGACGCCGGGCTTCTCCCCCTCGGGGCAGACGATGTGTGGCTCGGGGCGGTGCCGCTCCCTCCCGCGGACTGGCCAACCGAGGGACTCGATGGGTGGACGGTGCACGCAGCGTGGGGGCTCGCCATTTGGGACCTCGAGGCGGAAGACGGCTTCGCGGTGACGGTGTCCCTGCCCGCGGCGATGCCGCCCGGAGACGACGTCGCGTTCCTCGTGGCCGACTACAACTACGGATTCGCGGAGGGGCGCTTCTTCGTGGAAGAGGCCGAGCTCTCCGCCGACGGCCTGACCCTCACCACCCCCTCAACGGGAGGCCTGGACCGCGCCACGATGTGGATCGCAGCGTCCCGCCCCCCCACCGGAGACTGACGAGATGACCCGCACCCTTACGCTCCTGCTCGCCCTGGCTCTCGGCACCGGCTGTCCGGCTCCGGGAGCCAATGACGACGACGCGGCCAACGACGACGATGCCGCCAACGACGACGACGCGGCGTTCTCCTGCGACGGCATCACCCCGGAGCTCACGGACATCAGTCCCGACGATCTGAACGCGATGCTCCAGGACAAGGACTTCCAGCTGCTCAACGTGCACATCCCCTTCGCGGGGGAGATCGCGGGGACGGACGCCCACGTGCCCTTCGACGACGTGCCCGCCATCGAGGCTCAGCTCGGGGACGACATCACCGCCAAGGTGGTCCTCTACTGCCTGACGGGGCCCATGAGCGCCATCGCTGGCGCTGACCTCATCGACCTCGGCTACTGCCGCGTCTACGACATGCCCGCGGGCATGGTGGGCTGGGAGGCCGAGGGCTACGCCATCGACGACTGAGCGGGGACCGGGCGAAGGCGCCCGAGAACCCGCCGGCGGACCCAGAACGACGACGGCCCCAGCATCTCTGCTGGGGCCTTCGACAGCTGCCTCGAGGAGTTGCCCCGGCGGGAGGTACTTCGGCGGAGCTACGAGGACCGCGGCTTTCGTCTCGTCGCGATCAACATCGGTCCCCGCACCAGCAGACGCGGGCGGCCGCGCAGATGCGCCGAATCCGCTTCGGGGGCGCCGCGCTCAAGGCCCGGGGCTGATTCCTGCCGCCCCCGTCGGTGAACGCTCTCCATGGGAGTGGAGGATTCGCCGACCTCACGCGCGGGCCGCATTCCCCGTTCACCCCCCGGTGTGCTTCGCCTCGTCGCCAGGCTTGACGAGGAACATGTTGCACTTCCCGCACCGCTGGCCCTCCTCCATCGAGGTCACCTCGGGGTGCATCGGGCAGTAGAACCCGGCGGCAGCCGCGTCTCCGTGGTCGTGGCCGTCACCGGTCTCTGCCTGGTCGTGGCCGTCAGCGGCCTTTGCTTGGTCGTGGCCGTCAGCGGCCTTCATGGGCGACGTCGCCGGAGTGGGGCCAGCGGGCTCCGAGGATCCGCCACATGCGGCGACCAAGAGCGAGAAGAGCAAGACGAGGACACGCATTGATGACTCCAGTGGCTTCCCGGGTTGGGAACGCGCTGCACGAATGCAGTCTGCATTCCAGCTGAGCGGGATGCAGGGGTTGTGCATCGTGTCGGGATGGCCGCGGCTCTGTAGAGGGGACGCTGGTCGTCGAAGGTTCCTAGCCGCCTGGAGCTCTACAGCCTGTCCAGCGAGTCCACGTCGATCCCGTACTTCTCGATGCGGTACAGCAGTACGTGGCGGGGGATGCCCAGGTAGCGGGCCGCGGCGCTCTTGTTCCCGGCGTGCACGCGAATGGCCTCCTCGACGATGCGCTGCTCGAGATCGGGCAGCGGCAGCCCCCCCCGGGGTAGCTGGATCTCCCAGGGCTCCTCCGCCAGCGACACGCTCAGCACGCGCGCCCCGACGGCCGTGACCGCCTGGCCCGTGACCGTCAGCGCAGGGGGCAGGTCGTCCCGCTGAACGACGGGCCCCGCAGCCAGCAGCGCGACCCGGCGCGCCATGTTCTCAAGCTCCCGGACGTTGCCCGGCCAGGGGCGGCCGCGCAGCTCTGCCGCCGCCTCCTTGCTCAGGGACAGGACCCGACCGCCGCGGGCAGACTGACTGCTGAGGAACAGCTCGAACAGCGGAACGATGTCGGCGCGCCGCTCCCGCAGCGGCGGGATGCGCAGCGGCAGCACGGCCAGACGGTAGTAGAGGTCCTCACGGAAGCTGCCGTCACCCACCAGCTGACCGAGGTCACGGTGGGAGGCGGCGATGATTCGGACATCGACGGGGACAGAGCGCTCGGACCCCACTGGCTCCACGACCCGCTCCTGCAGGACGCGGAGCAGCTTCGGCTGGAGTTCGCTGGGCAGGTCCCCGATCTCGTCGAGGAGCAGCGTTCCTCCCGCGGCCGCCCGGAACCTGCCCTCCCGCGCCCGATTCGCTCCGGTGAAGGCGCCGCGGGTGTGCCCGAACAGCTCCGCCTCGAGCAGCTCCGACGGGATCGCCGCGCAGTTCACCGCGACGAAGGGGCCACCGGCGCGCTCACTCAGCCGGTGGAGCTCCCGCGCGACGAGCTCCTTGCCCGTGCCCGACTCCCCCTGGAGGAGCACCGGCAGGTCCGCGCCTGCAACCCGCCGGACCTGATCCATCAGGCGGTCCATCTCCGGAGACGCCACCAGCATGGGCCGGCTGCCGCTCGCCTCCACCTGACTACGGAGCGCCGAGTTCTCCCGGAGCACCCGCCGGAGTTCCGCCGCTCGACGGACCTTGAGGAGCAGCGCTTCTCTCGCGACGGGCTTGGTGACGAAGTCGTGAGCCCCCGCCTGCATGGCCGCGACGGCCGTGTCGACCGAGCCGAACGCAGTCAGGACCAGGACGGGGAGCTCAGGATCCATCCTCCGAGCCGCCGCGAGGACCCGCATCCCGTCGATGCCCGGCATCTTCAGGTCGGTGAGCAACACGTCGACCCGCTCGTCCTCGAGCGACGCGATGGCCTCCGCCCCGCCGGAGCAGGCGGTGACGACAAACCCCGCGCCCTCCAGCTGGAGCGTCGTGATCTCGCGCAAGCCGTCGTCGTCGTCCACCAGCATCACGTGGGTCCCGCTCATGCCTTGTCCTCCTCCTGCCTGATGGCCGCGCCGGCCCTCCCGGGCAGCCGCACCTCGAACTTCGCTCCTCCCAGGGGCGAGTCTCCGACCTCGATCGTCCCGTCCTGCTCCGTGACGACCCGCCGAGTGACCGCCAAGCCGACCCCCGTGCCTCCAGCCCGCGTGGAGAAGTACGGGTGAAACACGTCGCCGCGGTGCTCAGCCGGCACGCCCGGACCAGCGTCCTCGACCTGCAGGAACAGAGGCCGCGGCCCCCCACGATCGTCACATCCGCTGAGCACCCGGACGACGCCGCCCGCCCCCTGGACCTGCATCGCGTTCAACACGAGGTTCAACAGCGCCTGACGAAGCGCGACACCGTCGAGCAGGATGGTCGGAGTCGCGGTGCAGCGAATGTGAGTCACGTCGATGTCCCGCTGCGAGGCCTCGGGGCCCACGAGCGTCACCACCTCGGCCGCCAGATCCGAGAGCGAGGTCGGCGTTCGCCCCGAGGACTCGGACCCCGCGAAGGTGAGAAAGCGGGTGAGGACGTCGTCGAGACGCTCCGTCTCCCGCACCAGCAGACTGGCGACCCGCTCCTCGGTCTCCCCCTGCTGTCGTGAAGCGAGCAGCTCGGCGGCGCCCCGAATGGAACCCAGCGGGTTGCGGATCTCGTGGGCCAAGCCCGCGGTGAGGAACCCCATCGCTGCCTGGTGCTCGGCCTGGACCAGGACCTCCTGCGCCTCGCGGAGCTCGCCCAGCGCGTCGTCCCGCTCCACGATGGACCGGCTCAGCGCGGCCTTGTCCTTGCGCTCCCGATCCACGACTGCGCCCACGAACGCTCCCAGGGCGGCGTAGAGCAGGATCTCGGCGACCTTGTCGATGGTCGACGCCGGGTCGGCGTGCATCGCGAAGAGGCCGAAGGCGTGAGGGACGTAGGACCCGATGACGGCGAGGGCCGCCGCGATGCCCCCGCGCACCCCCCAGCCCCACGCGGCGGCGAGGATGGGGAAGTAATACAGACGGCGGTACAAGTGATGGGGGGAGGCGCCGTGCTCGTGACCTGCCGTGTAGTGCAGGCCGGTGAGCACGACGATGCCGCCCACGACGGCGATGAGGAGGCCGTGGCGCCGGTTCATCCCTGCTCCCCTTCGGGCGCCTGGGCTTCGACTCCGGCGGGCAGCTGTCCCTTGCGCCACAGGAACCAGGCCGCGGGGATGATGACCAGCGTCAGCACCGTGGAGCTGATGAGCCCGCCCACCATCGGCGCCGCGATGCGCTTCATGACCCGGGTCCCGGTGTCGGTGCCGATCATCACGGGGAGCAGCGCGATGACGCTGGTCACGACGGTCATGACCTTCGGGCGCACCCGATCGACGGCGCCCTCGATGGTGACCGCCTTGAGGTCGTCGATGGTCAGGACCCGCCCCTCGGCAACCCAGCGATTCCAGGTCTCGTCGAGGTAGACGAGCATCACCACGCCCGTCTCCGCGGCGAGGCCGGCCAGCGCGATGAGCCCCACCCCCACGGCGACGGACATGTTGAAGTCCATCAGCCAGAGCAGCCAGATGCCGCCCACGAGCGCGAACGGCAGCGTGCCGAGCACCAACAGCGTCTCCGCCATGTTCCCGAAGTGGGCGAACAGCAGCAGGAGGATGAGGACGAGGGTGAGGGGCACGACCATCATGAGGCGCTCGTTCGCGCGCTGCATGTACTCGTACTGCCCCGACCACTCGATGCTCACGCCCGGGGGGATCGTCACGGAGCGCCTCACGGCGTCCTTCGCGTCCTTCACGTAGCCGCCGACGTCGCTGGTCTTGAGGTCCACGAAGATCCAGGCGGTGCGGCGCGCGTTCTCGCTCTTGATCGCCGGGGGCCCCTTGGCGACCGAGATGTCCGCCACTGCCCGCAAGGGGATCGTGTGGCCCATGGGGGTGGAGACGGCGATGGAGCCGAGCTTGTCGAGGTCGTCACGAAGCTCTCGGGGGAACCGCACGTTCACCGGGTAGCGCTCGAGGCCCTCGACGGTCCAGGTGACGTTCATCCCCCCGAGGGCGGTCTTCACGACGTCTTGGATGTCGCCGACGGTGAGGCCGTAGCGCGCGGCGTCGTGGCGCCGGATGTCCACGTCGATGAAGTTGCCGCCGACCACACGCTCGGAGTAGACGCTGAGCGTGTCGGGCAGCGGCCTCAGCGCCGCCTCGATGCGCTGGCCCACTTCGGACAGCTCGTCCAGGTCGTCGCCCAGGAGCTTGACGCCGACGGGCGTCTTGATCCCCGTCGCGAGCATGTCGAGCCGGGTCTTGATGGGCATCGTCCAGGCGTTGGTCAGGCCCGGGAACTGCACCATCGCGTCGAGCTCGCTGATGACGTCCTCGATCTGCTTTCCCTTCGGCCACGTCTCCTTGTCCGTCAGGAGGATGGTCGTCTCGAGCATCGACAGGGGCGCCGGGTCCGTCGCCGTCATCGCCCGGCCCGACTTGCCGAGCACGTGCTTCACCTGCGGGTGGCTCGCGATGATCTTGTCGGTCTGCTGGAGCAGCTCCTTCGCCTTGGTGATCGACAAGCCCGGCGGCGTCGTCGGCATGTAGAGGAGGTCGCCCTCGTTCAGGGGCGGCATGAACTCGCCCCCCAGCTGCTGGAGGGGCCAGATGGTGGGGATGGACACGAGGACGGCGGCGAACAGCATCGTGCGGGGGAACCGCAGGGTCCCGCGGATGATGGGGCGATAGACCCAGGCGAGGGCGCGGGTCGCGGGGTTCGCCTCCTCGGCCAGCGTCTTGCCGCGCACGAAGTAGTAGAGGAGGACGGGGACGACGGAGATCGACAGGAACGCGCTCGACGCCATGGCAAACGTCTTCGTCAGAGCGAGCGGGCGGAACAGCCGCCCCTCCTGGGCCTGGAGCGCGAAGACGGGCAGGAAGCTGACGGTGACCACGAGCAGCGAGGAGAACAGGGCCGGACCCACCTCCTTCGTCGATCCGATCACGTGCTCCTTGTGGGAGCGCTCGGGGTACCGCTCCTTGTGCTTGTGCAGGTTCTCGATCATCACGATCGCGCTGTCCACGAGCTCGCCAACGGCGATGGCGATGCCGCCGAGCGACATGATGTTCGCGTTGATGCCCAGGGCCCGCATGGCGAGGAAGGCGGACAGCACGCCCAGCGGGAGCGCCACGACCGTCACCAGCGAGCTGCGCAGGTGGAAGAGGAACAGCAGGCAGACGAGCGCGACGATCGCGAGCTCCTCCACGAGGGTCGTCTTCAGGGTGTCGATCGCGCGCTGGATGAGGGAGCTGCGGTCGTAGCTGACGTGGATCTCGACGCCCTCGGGCAGGCCGGGCTTGAGCTCTTCGAGCTTGTCGCGCACCCGCTGCGCGACCTGCATCGCGTCTTCGCCGAACCGCATGACGATGACGCCGGTGACGACCTCGCCGAGGCCGTTCATGTCGACCACGCCCCGTCGGATCTCGGGGCCGAGCTGCACCCGGGCCACCTGGCGCAGGAGGATGGGCGTGTGGCTGTCCTTGTCCACGCCGAGGGGGATGGACTCGAGGTCGTCGAGGCTCGCGATGTAGCCCTTGCCGCGCACCATGAACTCGGTCTCGCCCATCTCCAGGAGACGGCCGCCGACGTCGCTGTTGCTCCGCTGGATGGCCTTGCGGACGGTGTTGAGCGTCACGCCGTAGGCCCGCAAGCGCTCGGGATCGACCTCCACCTGGTACTGGCGCACGTGCCCGCCCACGGCGGCGACCTCGGCCACTCCGTCCAGCGACATCAGCTCGAAGCGGAAGAACCAGTCCTGGAGGGATCGGAGCTGCGCGAGATCGAGGCCCTCGAAGCGCACCGCCCGCTCGAACTCGGGGTAGGAGAGGGCGCCGTCGCCGTCGCGATCGAAGCCCTCGACGATGTACCGGACGGAGTCGTCGCTCCAGGCGCGGGCAGCGGCGTTGCGCAGGTCTGGGAAGATCTCGGGGGGCGGCGGTCCGAACAGCTCGGCGAGGTGCTCCCCCGAGAAGGTGGCGATGCCGCCTTCCTTCAGCCAGACGGTGGGGGCGGGCAGCTCCGCGTCGGCCACGACGCCGTCGCCGTCGGTGTCCAGGCGCTGACGCAGGACTTCGGCCCGGGGCCCGAAGTCGGACAGGGAGTACATGTAGACCCAGCCGACCCCGGTGGCGTCGGGACCCAGCTGGGGACTGACCCCCTCGGGGAGGCGCTCCTGAACGACGTTGATGTACTCCAGCACCCGGCTGCGAGCCCAGTACAGGTCGGTGCCTTCCTCGAAGATCACGTAGACCATCGAGAAGCCGAAGAAGCTGTAGCCCCTCACCGTCTTGGCGAACGGCACCGACAGCATCGCGCTCGTCAGGGGGTAGGTGACCTGGTCTTCGACGACCTCCGGGCCCTGACCGCCGTACTCCGTGAACACGATGACCTGCACGTCGGAGAGGTCCGGGATCGCATCGACCGGAGTGGTCTGGATCGCCCAGATCCCCGCGGCGACGAGCACACCGGTGAGGAGCACCACCATCAGGCGGTTGTGCACGCTCCACTCGATGAGGCGCTCGATCACTGGGCTGCCCCGGGCTGGGTGGCCTCGGCGGGTTGGGTGGCCTCGGGCTCCATCGGGACGAGGTCCATGCCGCAGATCGGGCAACTCCCAGGACCCATCTGCTCGATCTCCGGGTGCATCGGACAGGTGTGCATTGCGTCCTCGGCGCCGTGGTCGTGTCCGGCGTGGGGGTCGGCCGCGGGGCTCCCCCCGTGGAGGCGAGCCTCGAGCAGCTTGTTGATCGCCTCCTGGAGCTGGGACTCGGAGTCGAGGAGGAACTGGCCGGAGAGGACGACGCGCTCCCCTTGTCGCAGTCCGGAGAGCACCTCGGTGATGTGGCGGTCCCCGACGACGCCCGTGTCGATGTCACGAGGCTCGTACTTGCCGATCCCCCGCGCCACGAACACGAGCTGCCGCTCGCCCGAGTGGATGATCGCCTCCGTCGGGATGAACAAGGCGTCCTCCTTCTTGCGGGTCTCGATGAGGACCGTCGCGAACATGCCGGGCTTCAGCTCGAGCCCCGGGTTGGGGAACTCGAGGCGCACTGTCAGGGTGCGGCTGCGTGCATTGAGGGTCGGATAGACGTAGTCCACCTCCCCCACGATCTGGCGGCCCGCCGCGAACGAGAGCTCCATCCATGCCTTCTGTCCCGCGCGAACCCAGGCGGCGTCGTGCTCGTAGACCTCCGTGCGGACCCAGATGCTCTGGAGGCTGCCGATGCGATACAGGTCGGTGCCCGCGTTGATCCGTGCGCCTTCGACCACGTTCTTGTGCAGGACGTAGCCACTGCGGGGGGCGAGGACCGGGACGGTGCGACGCGCCACCCCGTCCTTCTCGACCGCCGCGATGACGCTCCGGGGGATGTTCCAGTTCTGGAGGCGCGCCCGCGCTCCTCGCACTCGGGGGCCGTCGGGACCCTCGGTGCGCAGGGCGAGGAGCAGCTCCTCCTGCGCCGTGACCACCTCGGGCGAGTAGATCCCGAACAGCGTCTGGCCGCGCTTGACCTCGCTGCCGGTCTCATCGACGCGGATCGTCTCCACCCACCCCGAGTAGCGGAGGTTGACCACGGAGACCTCGTCCTCGGCGACCTCGATCTCGCCGAGGGTGCGCACGTGCCGGAACACCGGGCCCCGCTTCACTTCGGTGAGGCGCACGCCCATGTTCTGCACGACGACCGGGTCAATGGTGACCATCGAGCGCTTGGTGGACTTCCCGGCGCCCGGCTTGGTGCGGAGTGGAGTGAGGTCCATTCCGCAGATCGGGCACTGACCCGGGCCCTCGTTGATGACCTCGGGATGCATCCCGCAGGTGTAGAGCTGGGTGTCCTTGGCGACCGCCGACGGTTCGGGCGCGGTCTCGCTGGGGCACGCAGCGAGGACGAGGCCGGTGAGGACCAGGAGGGCAAAGGCGAGGCGGCGAGCCCTGCCTCTCGGGACTGGGTGGGTCATTCAGCGACTCCTCGGCGCTCACCAGCCTCGGCGAGCAGGGTGACGATGGTGGCTCGCGCGACCGCCGCGGCGGCTTCAGCGCGCAAGGCCTCCCGACGGACGTCGAGCAGCTCGACCTCGGCGCGGACCAGGTCCGCGAAGGCGGCGCGGTCCACCTGGTAGGCCGACAAGGTCGACTGCAGGGCGGCGTCCGCAGCGGGATGAAGGACATCGCGGTACGCCACAGCGCGCTCCACTGCGCGAGCATGGGCCGCTTCGGCCGACGCCAGGGCTGCGGCGAGTCGCGTCTGAACGCCTTCGGCCGCCGCATCCGCCGCCCGTGCCTTCGCCTCGGCGACGGACGCGAGGGCGCGCCAACGGCGGGTCGATGCGAACGGGAGCGGCATCGAGACCCCGGCGGTCACGAAGTTGACCCCGGGGTCTGCGTTGGGAACGGCAGCGCGCACCCGGTACCCGAGCCACACGGTCGGCTCGGGGTTCGCTTCGACCCTCGCCTGCTCGGCCTCGGCCCGGGCTACCTCAGCCGTGGCCTCCAGCCGGACGATGTCCGGGTGGGCCGGTAGCTCTCCCGCTCTCTGACCAGCGTCGCCAGGCAGCGGCGCAAGGGGGGTCTGTCCCGGCGTCCGGATCGGGGTCGCAGGGTCTCGCGCCAGGGCGCCGTTGAGCGCGGCGAGGACCTGCTCCTGGCGCGCGGGGAAGTCGAGGAGCGTCTGGGCCAGGCGGTCGCGCCGGAGCGCGAGCTGGAGGAGGTCGTGCTGGCTCGCGCCACCCACGCGGTAGCGCGCGTCCACAGCGTCGATGAGGTCATTCAGCTCCGCCACGTGCTCGGCGGTGACCGCCTCCAGCTGACGGAGGAGGGCGAGATCGTAGTACCGACCCCGGACCTCGCCCCGCAGGGCGTTCGCCGCCGCGTCGACGTCACGCTTCGCCGCGGTGATGCGCCGCTCAGCGGTGGCGGCCCGCGCCTTGAGCTCGCCGGGGCCGGGGAAGCGCTGTTGGAGCTTGAACTGGAGACCGGACATCGCGTGCGCGCCCAGGATGGGGCTGGTCACGGGCAGGTTCGACAGCTCGGCGCCGAACATCGGATCGGACCAGAGTCGGGCGGTCCCGGCGGCCGCTCGCAAGGACTCCGTCCGCGACTGCATCGCTTCGAGGCTGGGGTGGGTCTCGACCGCCAGCGCGGCGAGGGTCTCGGGGTCGTCGTACGCGGGGGCCTGCTCCCCTCCCGGTGGAGGCGTCTCCTCTGCGGAGAGCGCGGGGCCTGCGGCGAGCAGCGCGAGACTGAAGACGAGGACGGCGGGGGGGAGGTTCTTGCGCACGATGACTCCATCAAGCAAGGGCCGCGCCAACATGGGACAAGCCGTATCGCCTGCCGATCAGTGCTCTCAGTGAGGCCGCCCAACGTAGAATAGTACCCACCGCCTTGGAGATTATTCGGCAGTCGCGTTCATCGCAGGTGCCCCGCATGCGTCCGTCCACTGGAGTCCCGGCACCTCGCCCGCTCGGAGACCGGGGCGAAGGCGCCCGAGAACCCCGCGGCGAACCCAGAACGACGAAGGCCCCAGCATCTCTGCTGGGGCCTTCGATATTGGTTGCGGGAGCCGGATTCGAACCGACGACCTTCGGGTTATGAGCCCGACGAGCTACCTGGCTGCTCCATCC
>JAGSHC010000186.1 GCA_023954745.1 Deltaproteobacteria bacterium
ATGTGTCGATGTGGGACTGCTTCTTCTCCAGCGAGTAGGCGAGGTAGGTGACCAGACCGAGCTTCGCGAACTCCGATGGCTGGAAGTTCACGGGTCCCAGGGTCAGCCAGCGGGTCGCGCCGCCCATGGTGGTGCCTACTCCAGGGATCAGCACCAGGATGAGCAGGAGCGCGACGAAGCCCAGCATGGGGTACGTCCAGGGCTTCCACTTCTGATACGGGATGCTCGCGGTGACGGTGAGGGCGCACAGCCCCATGCCGGCGAACACCAGGTGGCGCCGGATGTAGTGCAGCTCATCGCCCCATACGTCAGCCGCGTAGATCGCCCCTGCGCTGTAGACCATCGCCACGCCGAGACCCAGCAGCAGCAGGATGCAGGCGAGCAGGATGGGGTCGACTTCGCGCAGGGTTCTCATGGGGCTCTCAGCGCAGCTTGAGGGACATGAGCGCCACGAGGGCGCACAGGATGGAGATGATCCAGAAGCGGACGATGACCTTCGGCTCCTCCCACCCCTTCTTCTCGAAGTGGTGGTGGATGGGCGCCATGAGGAAGACGCGCTTGCCCGTGGTCTTGAAGCTGATGACCTGGATGATGACCGAGAGCGTCTCGGCCACGAAGACGGCGCCGACGATGGCGAGCAGGATCTCGTTGTGGGTGAGCACCGCGAGGGTGCCGAGGATGCCGCCCAGAGGCAGCGATCCGGTGTCGCCCATGAAGATCTCAGCGGGGTAGGAGTTGTACCAGAGGAACCCCATGCCAGCGCCGGCGATGGTGACCGTCATCACCGTGAGCTCACCCGCGCCCGCGACATAGGGAATCGCCAGATATTCCGCGAAGTTCACGTTGCCCGCGAGGTAGGCCAGCACTCCGAAGGTCAGCGCCGAGGTCATGACGGGACCGATGGCGAGACCATCGAGGCCGTCGGTGAGGTTCACCGCGTTGGCGCAGCCGGTGATGACGAAGGCGGCAAAGGCGACGTAGCCCCAACCGAGCTCCACCGAGACGTCCTTGAAGAAGGGCACGGGCACCGCCGTGTCCACCCCGAACATCCAGACCCCCACGCCGATGGTGGCGCCGGAGATGGCGAACTCCAGCAGCAGCCGCAGCTTGCCGGAGAGGCCCTTGGTGTTCTTGCGGGCGATCTTGTTCCAGTCGTCCACGAAGCCGACGGCGGTGAAGCCCACCGCCACCGAGAGCACCATCCAGACCCTCGGCTCGTCGAGCCGGGCCCAAAGCAGGGTGCTGGTGATGATGGCCGCGAGGATGAGCAGCCCACCCATGGTGGGCGTTCCGGCCTTGCTGAAGTGGGTCTCGGGCCCGTCGTCGCGGATCTCCTGCCCGTACTTCTTGCGCTGCAGGAAGCGGATGAAGCGCGGGTACAAGAACAGGCAGATGAGCAGCGCCGTGGCCATCGCCGCCGCCGAACGGAAGCTGATGTAGCGGACGACGTTGAACGCGAAGGAAGAGTCCTTCAGCGGCAGGAGCAGGTGGTACAGCATTCAGTCTTTCCCGACGTGTTCGAGGTGCTCGAGAACACCTTCCATCCGCATGCCCCGCGAACCCTTGAGCAGAAGCACATCTCCCTCACGCAGCCAGCCGGCGAGCAACTTCCCCGCGGCATCGGCGTCGTCCACCGCCACCGAGCGAGTGTCGAGGGTGCCGGCCCCGATGGCCTTGGCGGCGCTCCGCATCAGCGGGCCTGTGGCCACGAGGAGCTCGATGCCGAGCGAGGCGGCGAGGCGGCCCACCTCGGCGTGCAGCGCTGGCCCCGTGGGACCCAGCTCGAGCATGTCGCCGATGGCGGCGACCCGACGCCCGTTGGGGAGGGACGTGGGGAAGGCGGCGAGGGTGCGCAGACCCGCTTCGACAGAGGCGGGGTTTGCGTTGTAGGCATCGTCGAGCACCGTGGCGCCCCCGACCCTGGAGATCTTCATGCGGCGCCCCGGGACCTGCACCGACTCGAGACCGGCGGCGACATCATCGAGGGAGGCGCCCATGGCGGTGGCGGCGGCGGCGGCGGCGAGGGCGTTGTGCACCTGGTGCACTCCCGGCAGGGGCACGTGCACGTCGATGGTGCCGGCGGGGAGCAGCAAGGTGGCGTCGCTGCCGTCGGGGCCGCGGTCGTCGATGGAGAGCACCCGGGCCGGAGCGCCGGAGTGAGGCTCCATGGAGAACGGGACGAGGCGGGCACCCGGGGGCTTCGGGAAGCGTGCCGAGAGCGGGTTGTCTGCCGGATAGATGAGCGTGTTGCCGGGGAGCGCGCTCTCGAAGAGCTCGCCCTTGGCGTCGGCGATCTCCTCGACGCCCGAGAAGAACTCGAGGTGGGCGGCGGTCACTTCGGTGATGACCCGCACGCGAGGCTCTGTGAACCGGGCCAGCTCCCGGATCTCACCGGGCTCGCTCATCCCCATCTCGAGCACGGCCCAGCGGTCGTGCGCGTCGAGGCGGAGCACCGTCAGGGGGACCCCGATGCGGTTGTTGAAGTTGCCTTCGCTCTCCAGCCCCGGGCTCGCCTGGCGCAGGATGCTGGCGAGCATCGAGCGCGTGGTGGTCTTGCCGACGCTGCCCGTCACCGCCGCGACGACGGGGCCGACGTTCTCGAGCAACGCGCGAGACGCATCCCCAAAGGCCACCAGGGTGTCGGGCACCGCGATGACCGGACCCGCCGTCTTGTCGGGAAGGACGAGCCCCTCGGCGAGGGAGCGCTCGTCGATGAGAGCTCCCACGACGCCGGTGGCGAGGGCCTGGTTCACGAAGCGATGCCCGTCGTGCACTTCTCCACGCAGGGCGACGAACACGGCGGCGGTGTCGAGCTCCCTGGTGTCAGTGCACAGCGTCCAGCTCGAGCCAAGATCGTGGCCGCTCGGCTCGCGCACGAGGCGCCCCGAGGTGGCATCCACCAGCTCCTGGACGGTGAGACGTCCCGGCGGGTGGTAGCGGCGGCTGGACCCGGACTCGCTCACTTCGAATCGGTGTCCTTCTTCGGGAAGCGCTTCACGATGCGCCCCTTGTCGCTGTAGCCGGTGGGCGGCTCGTTGGCGGGGGCGTGGAAGCCAGCGAGGGCCGCGCGGGCCTCCTCGCGGTCGTCGAAGGCGACCTTGCGGCCGTCGATGTCCTGGGTCATTTCGTGTCCTTTTCCAGCAATCAGCACGAGGTCACCCGCTCCGGTGGCCGCAATGGCCGCGGAGATGGCGTCTCGCCGAGCAGTGAGCAGTGCGCAGGGCGTCTTTGAGGTCAGCGTGGGACTTGGGGTCACGCCGTCGGGCAGGCCCGCGGCGATGTCAGAGAGGATGGAGTTGGGGTCTTCGGTGCGGGGGTTGTCCGACGTGATGACGACGGCATCGGAGCCCTCCCAGGCCGCCGCGCCCATCAGGGGGCGCTTGCCCTGGTCGCGGTCGCCCCCGCAGCCGAAGACCGTGACGATGACGCCGTCTCCAGGCACGAAGGGCCGCAGCGTGGCGAGCACGGCCCGCAGGGCGTCGGGGGTGTGGGCGTAGTCCACGAGGACCAGAGGGCCGCGGCCGTCGTCGCGCTGCACCCGCTCCATGCGACCCGATGCGGCCGGGGCGGTGGGCAAGGCGGCTTCGATGGCGGCGAGGGAGACGCCGGCTTGGAGGGCGCAGCCCACCGCGAGGAGGAGGTTCTCGAGGTTGTGCGCGCCGAGCAGCGGCGAGCGGAGCCGGAGAGGACCCTCGGGAGTGGCGATGGAGGCGGAGATGCCGTCCAGGCTGAACGTCGGGGCGGCGGTGGGGGCGATGTCGGCGGCGCCGGTGGTGGTGGCGCCGGCCTTGGTGGAGACACGCAGGACCGGGTGGTCGGTGGACGCGGCCTTGGCGGCGACGACGGGGTCGTCCACCACGAGGACGGACCCTCGCGCGGAGGGGGCCTCGGCCAGAATCTCGGTGAGGAGCAGGGCCTTGGCGGCGGCGTAGTCCTCCATCGTGCCGTGGTAGTCGAGGTGGTCGCGGCTGACGTTGCTCCACCCGGCGACGTCGAGGTCGAGGCCCGCGGCGCGGCCCTGGTCGAGGGCGTGGGAGGACAGCTCCATGGCCACCGCCTGCACCCCGTCGTCGCGCATGCGGGCGAGGGTGGCCTGGAGGGCGGGGCCGTCGGGCGTGGTGTGGGTGGCGGCGAGGTCGACGTCGCCGTGGCGCCCCGTCCAGGAGATGCCGGTGGTGCCGAGCATCCCGGCGCGCAGGCCCGAGGAGGCGAGCAGGTGACGCACGAGAGTGGCGGTGCTGGTCTTGCCGTTGGTGCCGGTGATCCCCACGACGGTGAGGTCGCGGGACGGATGCCCGTGCAGCGCTGCGGCGCAGTGCCCCAGGGCCCGGCGGGAGTCGTGGACCTGAAGCCCCACCACGTCCTCGGGCCAGTCGCTGGCGGGCCACTCCTGGAGGAGCACGGCGGACGCGCCCGACGACAGGGCCGACGGGATGAAGCGATGCCCGTCCACGGTGGTCCCGACGATGGCGGCGAAGACGGTGCCTTCGGTCACCTGCCGGCTGTCTCCAGTGGCGGCGAGGACCGAGGTGTCGGCAGGGCCGCGACGGGAGGTCACCTGCAGGGACTGTTCGAGAGTGGAGAGCATCACCGGCGCCTCCGCTTCGCAGCGGCATCGAGGGAGACGCGCACAGTGTCTCCGCTGGCGATCCAGGTGGTGGCCGCCGGCTCCTGGGAGGCGACCAGGCCGGTGCCGTTCACGACCGGGGCGAGGCCCGCGGCGGCGAGCAGGGCCACGGCGTCGCGTCCCGAGAGCCCCGAGAGGTCGGGGAGGATCCAGCCGCCGGCGTCGGCCACGAGGGTCGGCAGGGAGTCGGCGGGCGGGGCGGCGTCTCCACCGCGCTCCTTGCGCTCCTTGCGCTCACGCTTCTTGCGGTCTTCGGCCTCCTGCTCCTCGGCTTCCCGGATGGCCGCGAGGGCCTCGGGCTCCTCCACCTTGTCTGGCGGCACGCCGAGGGAGCGCAGGGCGTAGGCAGTCACTTCGCGGAACACGGGTCCGGCGACGGTGCCGCCGTAGTACTTGTTCATCGGCTCGTCGAGCACCACGTAGGTCACGACCTTCGGCTCGTCCACCGGGGCGAAGCCAATGAAGGAGCTGACGTAGAGGCCCTTGGCGTAGCGCCCGTCCTTGACCTTCTGGGCGGTGCCGGTCTTGCCGCCGGCGGTGTACTCGCCCATGGCTGCCCGCCACCCGGTGCCGTCCTTCTCCAGGACGCGCTCGAGCAGGGGGCGCATGGCCGCGGAGGTCTCCTCGGAGATCACACGCTCGCCCTCAGTCGTGGGGCGCAGGTCTTCGACGACCAGGTCGTCGATGTCCCGCACCTGAGCCAGCACGTGGGGCCGCACCTTTGTTCCGCCGTTGATGAGAGCGCAGTAGGCCGAGGCCATCTGGAGTCCGGTCACCGCGACGCCCTGGCCGAAGGCGTGAGTCGCGAAGGTGATGCGCGCCCAGCCGGCCGAGGAGTGCAGAATCCCGCCCTCTTCGCCGTACAGGTCCACGCCCGTGCGCGAGCCGAAGCCAAAGCGGCGGTAGACCTCCTCGAGGTCCGCGGGTCCGAGGCGCTCCGCGAGCTTCACCGTGCCGACGTTGCTGCTCTTCTTGACGACGTCGGCCATCGTCAGCCACCCCTCGGGGTGGGAGTCGTGCACGACGTTGCGGCCGATCTTGTAGCGGCCCTTCTCGCAGTAGATGCGCTCGTCGGGGGTCGTCAGGTCGCGCTCGAGGGCCTCGGCCACCACGAAGGACTTCATGGTGGACCCGGGCTCGAAGTTCATCGACAGCGCCAGGTTCTTCCAGGTAGAGCGGTCGGCGTCTCGGAAGGAGTTGGGGTCGAAGCGCGGGTTGCTCGCCACGGCCAGCAGCGCCCCGGTGTTCGCGTCCATCACCATCGCGAAGCCAGCCTTGGCCTCGTGGCGTTCCACGGCCGCGTCCAGCGACATCTCCGCGCGGTGCTGGATGCCGTGGTCGAGGGTGAGCACGAGGGACTGACCCTCGGTGGAGCGACGGGCGAGTACGCCCTCGTAGTTGGTGGCGCGGCGGCGTCGGTCCCTCAGCACCGTGTAGCGGAACGAGTCCCCCATGAGCTGGGAGTCGTAGCGGGCCTCGAGGCCTTCGAGCCCGTCGCCATCGGTCCCCACGAAGCCGAGAACCTGCGCGGCGAGCGTCCCCGAGGGGTACTCGCGATGGGCTTCGGGGGTGACGCGGACGCCGTCGATGCCCAGGGCGCGGATGCCCTCCGAGGTCGCTTCGTCGATCTGGCGGCCCAGCCACACGAAGCGGCCGCTCTTGTTGAGCTTCTTTTCGAGGTCCTCCGTCTCGGCGCCAAGGACCGGGGCGAGGAGGCGCGCGGCCTCGGCGGGGTCCTCGACCATGGAGGGGTCGGCGTAGGCGCTGCCGAGCTCGACGCTGACCGCGAGGGGTCGTCCCAGACGGTCGAGGATGCTGCCGCGCTGGGGGGCGACGGTGACGACGCGCTCGTGCTGGCTGTGCAGGCGCTTGACGAGGCGCTCGTCGCCGCCGAGGCCGACGTAGGCGGCGCGCCCGATGTGGACGGCCCAGACGAGGCCGAACACGAGGAGGACGGCGCCGGTCCGGGTGCGGAAGGCGAGTCCATCGGGGGTGACGACGGCGTCCACGCGGCGGCGGGTGCTCTGGCGCTCGGAGCGCAGGCGCTTGGTGTTGGCGTCGACGGCGGAGCGACGTCCCGACGGGCTGGGGCGGCGGTAGCTCATCGCGCCCCCTCGTCCGGGGAGTCGGGCAGGTCGGAGGCGCTGGCGGGGTCCTCGGGGAGGGCGGCGTCGACGGACTCGTCACCCACGACAATGACCTGGCCCGGCTCGGGAGGCTCGAGGCCCAGGTCGGGAGCGAGGACCTCCAGCTTGCGGGGGGAGCGCAGCTCGGCGAGCTCGGTGCGCAGGCGACGCTGCTCCTCGGCGAGGGCGGCCTCCTCGTCCATGAGCTCGTCGATGGCGTAGGTGATCTGGACCGTCTCCATCTTCGCCCAGGCCACGAACAGCAGCGCCCCCGTGATCAGCGCGAAGACCGTCACGGAGGTGGCCCACTTCGGCAGCGGCGGGGTGGTGGGAGGAGGGGCGGTCACTGGAGCTTCTCGGCCACGCGCAGGCGAGCGGAGCGAGCGCGGGGATTGGCGGCGGTCTCGGCGGAGGAAGCGGCGATGCCCTTCGGGTGGGGCAACCGGACGAGCGGGTCCCCGTGAGAGCTGTAGATGGCCTGAGCTGGCGGCAGCGCGGGGCCCTTGGCCCAGGAGGCGAAGGTCTGCTTCACGGGGCGGTCCTCGCCCGAGTGAAAGGTGATGACGGCGAGGCGTCCGCCGGGGACGAGCAGGTCCAGGGCGCTGTGGAGGAGGGCGTCGAGCTCGTCGAGCTCCCCGTTGGTGGCGATCCGCAGGGCCTGGAACGACTTCGTGGCGGGGTGGACCTGGGGACCGCGCGCCTTGCGCTTCTTCGGCTTGGCGGCGGCGATGACAGCGGCGAGGTCCGCAGTGCGCGTGAAGGGGGTGGTGGCGCGGCGGGCGACGATGGCGCGGGCGATGCGGCGGGAGTCGCGCTCGTCTCCGTATCGGTAGATGACGTCAGCGAGCTCGGTCTCGGACAGGGACGCGACCAGGTCGGCGGCGGAGGCCCCGGAGTCGCGGTCCATGCGCATGTCCAGCGGGCCGTCCTTGCGGAACGAGAAGCCGCGCTCGGCGTGGTCGAGCTGGGGGGAGCTGACGCCGAGGTCGGCGAGGATGCCGTCCACCTGGGAGACGCCGCGGGCGGCGAGCTCCTCGACGAGGCGGGAGAAGGGCGCGTGCACCAGCTCGACGGGGGCGGCGGGAGCGGTGGACGCGATGTGGGCGCGGGCGGCGGCGATGGCGTCGGCGTCCCGGTCGAAGGAGAAGAGGCGGCCGTCGGGGCCGAGTTCGGCGGCGATGCGGGCGGAGTGGCCCCCGCCTCCGGCGGTGCAGTCGACGTAGGTGCCGTCGGGACGCAAGGCGAGCGCGTCCACGGCCTCAGAGGCGAGAACGGTGGTGTGCTGAAAGGCTGCCAGGACCGCGCACAGGAACATCAAAGGTCCGCTCCGTCGTCGTCCGGGTCGTAGGCGAGGAAGCCGTCGAGGCCTCCAGTCTCTTGCAGGGTGCTGGCGGCGGCGCCCTGGGCGACGAGCAGACGGTCGGGGTTCCAGATCTCCAGGGTGCCGAGGTAGCTGAGCACCACGCACTGCTTGTCGAGACCTGCCTGGCGGCGCAGGGCGGGAGGGATGTTGATGCGGCCCGAGGCGTCGAGGGTGACCTCGGCGGCGCCGGCGACGAAGGCGAGGAGGAAGGCGCGGGATGCGCGGTCGAAGGGAGAGACGCCCAAGAAGCGGCGCTCCATCTTGCGCCAGCGAGAGGCGGTGAAGCCCTGGATGCAGCCTTCGTAGTGGGTGAGAACGAGGCCTTCGCTGGCCGCCACGATGCGCTCGCGCAGGCGCGCCGGGAGCGCTACCCGCCCCTTCGCATCCATCTTGACGTCGAACTGTCCGCGAACCTGGAACATCGCCGCTCAGCACCACCGAGGGAGTCGCGACCCGCCGCCATGCGCGTCCTACCTCCCAGTAGAGGCACGAATACCACGATCCGACACAATTCCCCACAAAATCCCACCATGTCTCTCCAAACGATGACAGTTTCCCCACCGGGGCGGCGTCCACGGGGGTGGGAGATGGTGGGGCGGGCAGGCGGGGCACCCCGAGGGTCTTCCAACGGCACGAAGCCACCCTCCGACCCTCCCCATCCACACCCGCCGCCCCCTCGCCACCCGGGTGTTACCCTCCCCGACCCCATGGCGAAGCAGAAAGACAACCCCGGCGAGAAGACGATCACGACGAACCGAAGGGCTCGTCACGACTACTTCATCGACGACACCTGGGAAGCGGGCCTCGTGCTCAAGGGCACCGAGGTCAAGTCCCTCCGCGAGGGCAAGGCCACCATCACCGAGGCCTACGTCCGCCTCGACAAGAGCGGCGAAGCCTTCCTGGTCGGCTGCGCCATCCAGCCGTGGTCCGCAGGCAACCGCTACAACCACGAGCTGACGCGCCCCCGGAAGCTTCTGATGCACAAGCGCGAGCTGCGTCGCCTCATCGGCAAGGTCAACCGGGAGGGCTACACCCTCATCCCCATGCGCCTCTACTTCAACGGCGGCAAGGCGAAGCTCGAAGTGGGCCTCGGCAAGGGGAAGAAGCAACACGACAAGCGCGCCGACACCAAGAAGGCCGACGCGAAGCGCGCCATGGACCGAGCCAAGCGGAAGTACCGATAGGGCCTCGGCCCATCCGCCCGGCCCGCGACGCAGGCCTTGTCTCATCCGCCTCCAGAGCCCATGCCTTCGTTGACGCTTCACCCCCTCCGTGCTTAGGTCCGGCGCCGTGACTCTCCGCCTCCTCATCGCCTCGCTCGCCCTGTTCCTCGTTGCCTGTCCGGGCAGTGAGGCCGACAGCCCCGGCGACGCTGGGCCGCGGGAGCGGGACGCAGCAGTCCCCGCCCACGACGCGACCACCGACGCCGCGGAGTCCACCGGAGCACGCCCCGCGTCCACGAAGACAACGGCAAACGCAGCGGCCGTCCCCGCATCCGACGCCCCCCTGGGCAGCAAGCCGGGCGAGGCACCCGCCAACTTCGACCTGCCCGTGCTCTCCGGCGGCAGCTCGGACCGCCTCTCGCTGAAGGATCTCCGCGGAAAGGTCATCCTGATGACCTACTGGGCCTCCTGGTGCGGCCCCTGCCGCATGGAGGTCCCCGCCCTCGAGAAGCACTGGAAGTCCCTTCGAGACACCGACGCCGTCGTCGTCGGAATCTCCATCGACGACAACGAGGCAGCCGCCAACAGCTTTCTCAGCATGTTCCCCGTGACCTACCCCATGGCGCTGGACGTCGGTGGGCGGACGGTTGCCGACAGCTGGGGTGTCTCCTCGATTCCGGCCACCATCGTCATCGACAAGCAGGGGGTCGTGCGCAAGCGCCACCTCGGCTACTCGCCGACGATGCTGGCCAACACGGTCAAGCTCGTGCGTGAGCTCGAGCAGGAGTAGCGATGAAGTCCGCCCTCCCCTGGTTGCTCATTCCCCTGGCACTGCTCGGTATCTGGTTCGGCATGGACCTGACCGACGCCCACTTCACGGTGAAGTACGAGCCCAACACCGACATGGACCAGTGGTGCGACGTGTCCGGCACGTTCAATTGCACGGCCGTGGCTCGGAGCAAGTACTCCCACATCTCCCTGAGCGAAGACGGGACACCCATCCCCGTCTCCCTCCCCGCGGTGGGCTTCTTCGCCTTGCTCGCGCTGCTCGGTGGTCTCGCCGGCCTGACCTCCGACCAGGAGAAGCGAAACCCCATCCTGGCGCTCGCTGCCCTCGTCCTGGTCCCAGCCCTCGCATTTTCGCTCTATCTCCTCGCGGTCCAGGTCTTCGCCTTGAAGACCTTCTGCATCAAGTGCCTGCTGCTGGACGCAACGGTGCTCGGAGCGTTCATCGTGGCCATCGTCTCCCACGGGGGCGGCATGAGCGCCGTGATGGACAGCATGAAGCGCATCCCCAAGGGCACGCTCGTCATCGCCCTCCTCCTCGGCCTCGTCGTCAACGGCGTCTACTGGTCCAGCTACAGCGGCAAGGTCGACACGCAGGAAGCAAAGAACGCCGCCATCGCCGCAGCCCGTGGTGACAGCAAGCCCAAGGACGACCACGCCGGCCACGGCCACGCGGCCGGTGAAGGCCACGAGGAGGAGAAGTCCCTCGAAGACCTCTCCCCCGCCGAGCAGGAAGAGGTCAAGAAGCAGCTCGCCGAGATCCTCGCCCAGGCACGCGCCGCCATCGGCCAGTTCTATTCTGAGTACGAGACCTTCCCCAAGAAGGAGCTCGACCTGAACTCCTTCGACGGGGTCAAGGGCTCCACCGACGCTCTGGTTCGCGTCGTCGAGTTTGCCGACTTCGAGTGTCCTCACTGCCAGATGGCGGCCCCTCAGGTGAAGGACATCGTCGAGCGCTACGGCGACAAGGTCGAGGTGGTCTTCAAGAACTACCCGCTGGGCAAGAAGTGCAACGCAGACCTCTCTCGAGACATGCACCCGGACGCATGCGAGGCCGCCGTCGCGGTCCAGTGCGCAGGCCGTCAGGGCAGCTACTGGGAGATGCACGACATTGTCTTCGCCACGGCGGCAGAGGGTGAGTCCATCGGCACGCGTCGCCTCAAGAAGATCGCCGAGAAGCTGAACCTGGACAAGAACCAGTTCGGCGCCTGCCTCACGGACGACACCGCCTGGAACGAGGTCCGCGAACAAGTGGCAGACGGCAAGGCCGCCGGCATCTCGGGAACACCCAGCTTCTTCGTGAACGGCGTGCAGATGCCTTCGCCGCACCCCGCCTTCGTGGAGGCCGCGGTGCGCCGCGAGCTCATCGCGAAGGGCGTCACCGACCTGCCCCCGGATCAGGATGGCGTCTTCGGGAACTGAGAACTCCACGTCCGACGTCGGGACTGAGCCCGACACCTGGCTCGCCCTGCGATGCCGGGTCTCGGAGGCGAAGAAGGACCTGCTCGTCAGCTTCCTCTTTGACCTGGGGTCCCGTGGCCTCACTGAGGACCACCCCGGTCTCGACGTCGGCGACGATGGCCCCCTCGTCTCCGGCGATCCGAAGGACTGGTCTCCCGACGCCCCCCCGTCCCCCGACGGTCACGTCGTCCTCACCGGCTGGTTTCTCGGCAGCAATGACCCGGAACAGCTGGTCGCTGACACCGGCGCCCGAATGGAGGAGCTCCTCATCGAGGGGGCGCCCACCATCGAGCGTGTGGTGCCCACCGACTGGAACGCCGCCTGGAAAAAGGACTACACCGCCTTCCGCCTCAGCCCGCGGCTCTGGATCGTGCCCACGTGGGAAGATGCCCCGGCGAGCGCCGGCAACGCCGAGGTCCTGCGCATCGACCCTGGGATGGCCTTCGGGACAGGTACCCACTTCACGACCGCGGCCTGCATGAGGCTTCTCGACGTACGCCTCGCCGCCCACCCGGGCCAGACCGTGCTCGACGTCGGAACAGGAACCGGGCTGCTCGCGCTGGGAGGGCTTCTTCTCGGCGCGGACCGGGCTGTCGGGGTGGACACCAGCCCACCTGCAGTGGACGCGGCCATCGAGAACGCGGCCCAGAACAATCTGGCCGACCGCTTCGACGTATTGCTCGGGGGCGTGGACGCGGCGCCCGCGGGGCGGTATCCCATCGTCATGGCGAATCTCCTCGCACCTCTCCTGATCAAGCTCGCAGCCCAGCTCGCTGGCCGGGTGGCCCCGGGGGGCGCCGTCATCGCCTCAGGTCTCCTGACCCGGCAGGAGCAAGCGGTCACCGACGCCTTCTCGGCTGTGGGACTGGTCGTCACCGACGCCCTGCGCAACCACGACTGGTCGGCCCTCGTGCTGGAGCCAGCATGAGCGAGACGAAGACCGACGAGGCTCCGCGCAAGCCGCTCACCAAGAAGCAGCTCGCCATCTTCGAGGCAGCCCTCGATGTGTTCAGCGAGCAGGGCTTCGCCCGGACCGCCACCTCGGAGATCGCCCGCCGAGCTGGGGTCGCCGAAGGCACCATCTTCCGGACCTGGCGCACCAAGAAGGACCTGCTGACGGCCCTGGTGACTCCGGTCATCCTCAAGCTGGTCGCCCCGGTCTTCGTCAAGGAGATCCAGATCATCGCCGGCGCCGAGCACGAGGACCTGAGCGGCTTCGTGCGGGCCCTCTATCGCAACCGCATCGAGAACGTCGTCAAGAAGCACCCTCGGGCTGTCCGCATCCTGCTTCAGGAAATCGCGTTCCACCCCGAGATCCAAGAGCTCGTCCGCCACGAAGCGGGCGAGCAACTGGTGCCGCCGCTCCTCGAAGCGATTCGCAGGTTCCAGGAGAACGGCGCCATCGGCCCCATGCCGCCCGGGGCCGTGCTGAGACTTCTGGTCGTCAACTTCGC
>JAGSHC010000362.1 GCA_023954745.1 Deltaproteobacteria bacterium
CAGCGGGCGCAGAGGATGCAGCTCTCGGGCTCGAAGCCGATGTAGGGGTTGTGGTCCTCTCGACCCTGTCGGGGGGCGTTCACCGCCGGCATGGGGACGGTGTCCGAGCCGTCCGCTCGCAGCTCCTCCTGCCACCGACGCAGGCCGTTGCCGTCGGCGCTCTCCACCGGACGCCCTTCCTCGTCCAGGGGGTGATCGGCCAGGTACATGCTGAGCAACACCTGTCGGTGGCGATCGATGCGTTCGTTGCGTGTGGTGACCACCTGGCCCGGTGTGGCCTTCCAGGCGCAGGCTGGCTGCAGGCGACGTTGGCCTTCGACCTCCACCAGGCAGGCCCGACAGGCGCCTGCGGGATCCAAGCGAGGATCGTGGCAGAGGGTGGGGATGTGCACACCGAGGCGCTGGGCGGCCTCGAGCACGGTCTCGCAATCGTGTAGCGATGCGGGGACGAAGCGGGCCCTGCTCATCGGTGTCTCGGACTACGGCTACGATGATGGGTGGAACGACCTGCATGCCTCGACAGACCTCGAGTATCTGTCCGGCGCCCTGTCCCTACACGGCTTCGAGTCCCGCCACATCAAGATGTTGAAGGACGCGAACGCGACCGCCGCTAAGGTGGAAGGCCATCTGGAGACCTTGCTTGAGGTCACCGAGCGCTGCGACCACGTGTTCGTCCACTTCTCCGGGCACGGCCAGCAGCTCGAGGACCTCAGCGGGGACGAGGGCGACGGCCGCGACGAGGCCCTGGTGACCTACGGCGCGCCCCACGACTCCAGCGACGACTACGACGGCAGTTTGCACCTCTCCGACGACCGCCTCGGGGAGTGGCTCGGGCGCGTGCGTAGCCAGGTCGGACCGGAGGGAACCGTCGTGTTGAGCGCGGACAGCTGCTGGTCGGGCACCATCTCCCGCGGTGGGGTTCAAGCATCCGATCCCCAGGAACGTGGAGGCGCGGACTGGATTCGTCTGAAGGACGACCGATCCAGCGACAAGCGGGAGCGGGACGACGTTGGGTTCGCGGACGCCGCCACTGGCGCTAGCAGCCCAGGGGATGGGCCGCTGGTGGTGCTGACGGCCGCGCGAGACTTCGAGACGGCCAAGGAGACCAACGACCGAACCGGGCGCCCAGTGGGATCGCTGTCCCTGGCGCTCTCGGAGGTGTTGACTGCTGATCCTCCGCCGCGCACCTGGGGAGAAGCGTACGAACGCGTCGCTGCGAAGATGAGCGAGTGGCACCTGCCCCACGTGCCTCAGCTCGAGGGCCGTGCAGAGGTCGGGGTGTTCGACGGGGAGGTCACCGAGACAGAGCCGTACTTCCGCATTCGGACCTCCCGCGGCAATGGGACCGAGCTCGTTCTGGCAGGGGGGACCCTGTTGGGACTCACGGTCGGCTCGCTCGTGGAGGTGCACGGAGCCGGAGCAAGCGATGTGTCCGGACGGGCGCTGGCGACGGGGACCGTCACCTCGGCAAGCGCCTCGCTGGCGCGTGTAGGGCTCGACGTGCCCCTCGAGCTTCCCCGGAGCGAGCTGCTGGCGATGCGGGTGTTCGTCACCGAGCCCGCTCCTGGCAACTACGCGCTCGCGCTCCGCGTGGAGCTGAACGGTGAGGTCGGCGCTGCGTGGCGTTCTGCGTTCAAGGACGACGCCCGGTTCGATCTGGAGCGGGAGAGTGTGGACTTCGTGGTTCGCCATCGAACCGATCTCCCCGAGCCCGAAGTCTGTCGTGCGCCTCAAGGGTGCACCGCGCTGTTTCCTTCCTCAGATCCCGGGCATCCGGCCGCCGTCGCTCCAGGGTCGGTGGGACCGGACGCCACCACGGATGCGGAGGGCGACTATGGACCGTTGACCTTTGCCCAGGTGGTCGAGCGATTGATGTATGGCGGTCTGCTCCAAGCCGTTGACCTTCGAGGCGACCCGGCGCAGTTCGCAGTGCGGCTCGAGGTCGTGAGCCGCGACACGGCCTCTCCACTGCCCACGCGAGGAGAGAGCGTTCAGGTACCCCTCGTCCCGGACGGCACCGACGGTGGTGAGATCTGCTTTCGCGCCGTGAGTCGCGGGGCTAGCCGTGTGCACCTCGCCCTGGTGTACGTGGACGACCGCGGTCTCCCGATGCAGCTCGTGCCGGATCTGGACGGAATGCCGGTCTCTCTCCCTGGGGCGTCGGGGGGGGAGGAGGCCCGGATTCAGCTCGGGGACTGCCTCACCCCACGCGGTGAGCCGGGCCCTGGCACCTTGAAGCTTTTCGCGACCCGTGAGGCGGTGAACTTCGGACCGCTTGTCGGGTACGCACCAACGGGAGGCAATGATCGGGGCGGGCAGGCCTCGGGCGCGCTCCAACAGTTGATCGACGAGCTCGGCTCGGGGGCGCGAGGGGGCTTTTCACGCGGGAGTTCGGATCGCGGTACGAGTCACGTCGTTCGGATCGATATGATTGAGCAGGATGCCGTCGAGTCCCAGTAGTCCTCGCCGGTCGGCGGCCCCGAGTGAGACCACGGTGCCCCCTGCGGGTCTGGCCCCATGAACGCGCTGTTCGCTATGATGGCCGGTGTTGAGGAGGACGGATGACCAGGCAAGCGGGCGAGGCAGGGCCCGAGGCTGACGCCGCCCGCGTACGCAAGTGGCGCGACGAAGGCGACGACTCGTCCGTCTCAGAGCTTTGGAACGCGTACCAGCGCACCGCTGTGTACGTGGCCGCCCGGGTCCTGGCGCGCCTGCCGGAGGGCGACACCCACGCCGCACGCCTCGCGGACGAGGCATTCCTCGAAGTGCTGGACACCTGGGCTCTCGAGAGCGGAGCGTCCTTCCGCGCGCTGTACATCCAAGCGACCCGCCGTCGGGCGGTCGCGCTGTTCAAGGCCGAGAGGGGCCCGGCGCCGTCGGGCGGCGTCGAGGCGCCCGCCCCCACTCTCCCGGCCTTCGACGCACGGCATGTACTCCCTCGGCTTCGCCGATACGTGCTCGACAACTACCTGGCGTCGGACTGGACGCTGTTCGAGGCCTGGTTGCGCGCTCAGCGCGATGGTACGTCGGTTTCGTGGGCGGAACTCGCGCAGGACAACCCGATCGAGATGCATGACACGGTGCCGTTCGGCGTGGGAAGCACCGATCCGCTGGATGATGCTGCGATCGACGCGGTCGCCCACACACTGAGAGTGTGCGAAGACGTTCGCATTGAGATCGCGGGCTCCGTTGGACAGGCAGAAGACCCGGCTCTTGCACGCCGACGTGCGTTGGTTGTGCAGCGTGCTGTGGGCGCCCGCCTCTCAGAGAGTCATTCGGACGTCGGCGACCGTGTCCAGGTCCGGGCGGACGGCAAGACGGCCGGCCCTGTGGTCGAGTTCGATGTGGTGCAGGGACGCGTTCGGTCTCCCGACGCCGTACGACGGCGTATCCAGCGGGTGCTCCTCGACAAGGCGCACGAGCTCGCCCAAGGGGTGGAGGAGTGAGCGGCGACCGCACCGACGTGGACGCCGCCCTGGATGGGCTGGGACCCGAGGATCCCGTGCCGGACACAGTCCTGGACGCGCTCGCTCCATTGCTCGACCAGCCCGCCGGGGATGAGTCGGCTCGGCTTCAGGCGGTGCTGTCGCGGGCTCGTGACGCCCGATGGGAGCGTCTCCTCTCCGACGAGGGTTGGACGCCGAGCGAGGCGGACCTTGATGCCCTGGAGCGGGCAGCTCATCACCTTCCCGCGAATGCCGAGCGCGAGAGGCAGGTGCTCGCGGATGCACAACGCTCCCGCGTGATGGAGTCGTCCGTGGGCGAGGCGCCCGTCATACCGGTCCCCGCGAACTGGGGCCGCATGGTCTTGAGGGTCGTCGCGCTCGCGGCCGGGTTGCTCCTAACGGTGGTCGTGGGACGCAACGTGAGCATGCCCGTGGGGGAGCCGACGGTGCGTGGCACCCTCGACGTGGCGCCCTCCATGGATGCGTACGTGGCTGACATCGAGACCGCTGCCGCGCGGACCCTCGAGGACTTCGGCGATCCGGGGTGGCTCGACCGTGAGCTGGTCCTGTCCGTTGAGGTGACCCGCGACGGCACCCTCGTCGCGTGGCGGGTCGAGACCGGTGCGACCGGTACCGAGGCGGCGGAGATCGCAGACACGCTGCTCGGTCGGGTGCAGCCGACCCTTGCGCCTCCCGTAGACGTCGATGGCCGTATCGAGGTCACCCTCAGTCCCTGAACCCGAACCCCCGGGGGCCGATGATGGCGCTCCAGTTCTTCGTCGACAACATGCGGGCCTATGCACCCCGGATGATCCTCGACATCGCTGCGACCGACCCCGGCAGCCTGCTCCGGCCTTCGTCTCGGGCGGTGCCCGCCGCGGTACTGTTCGCCGACGTGGTCGGGTTTTCTGGCCTCGTGGAGGAGATGACCCGCGCAGATCCCGACAAGGTCGCGCACATCGCGTCGATCCTCGACGGGTACGTCGAGCGGCTCGTGGACCTGCTCCTCGACCACGGTGGCGACATCGCCAAGTTCGCCGGTGACGCGGTCTTCGCGGTGTGGCCTGCGAACGGGGACCTCGCGGGGGCGTTGACCCGTGCCGCCCGGTGCGCGGAAGAGATCCAGGCCGAGCTGCACGAGCTGGAGCAACTCCCCGGTGTGGCCCTGTCGCTGCGGGTCGTACTCGCATCGGGGGAGCTCCACGTCGCGACGATCGGCGGGGTGTACGGTCACTGGGAAATCGTCGTCGCCGGCGAACCGATCCGGCAGATCTCGCGTCTTGGGGGCTTGGCCGAGCCAGGGACCGTTCTGCTGTCGCCGGAGGCTATCGAGGCCCTGGACGCCGCCGGTCGCCTGGAGCACGTCGACGGCAAGGCGCGGGTCCTCCCCGTCGTCCTTCCGCCGGTCCCGCCCCACGAGGTCCGCCTCACTCAAGAGGGCCTGGAGGCGCTGCTGTCGTTCCTCCCCTCTGCGGTGGCGACCCGCCCAGAGATTGGAACCGCCGACGACGCGGAACTTCGCCCGATCACCACGATGTTCGTGGTCGTGCGCGGCTTCCGGTACCCGGGGGAGGCCACGGTCGACGACGCCCAGCGGGTGCTCGAGGCGATCCAGGAGTGCATCTACGACCACGACGGCGCTCTGAACCGGTTCGGCGTGGACGACAAGGGGGCGGTCGCCCTGGCCGCTTGGGGGCTGCCTCCCGACGACCCCGTCGAGCAGCACCTGCTCCCGGTTCGGGCCGCCCTGGCAATCCGAGG
>JAGSHC010000284.1 GCA_023954745.1 Deltaproteobacteria bacterium
CAGAGCGGCCTCACGCCGCCTGGCGAACCCGCCGAGGGCCGCGTCTCGCTCGGCCGTGGCCATGTGGGCGAGGGACGAGTAGACGGTCCAGCCCCCCCGCAGGTCCCAGCCGGGAAGGAATCGCCAGGCGGCGGTGACGGCGGCGTCGGCCAGGCTCGGCCGCGCCCCAGGACGCGCTTGCAGGTCGACCCGTCCCGCGAGACGAAGGTTCTTGTGGGGGCGACCGCTCGCGCGAAGGATCACGGCCAGCCGATCCAGTCTTGGCGGACCAGGAGCCGTGGGACCCGCAGGCCCCGCCAAGGCGACCCCGACCTCGCCCACCACCGCGAGGCGGACGCGGGCGAGTCGCAGAGAAAAGCGCGGACCGCCACCGAGACGGTCCGCGCTCGGGGCCGTCGTCCACGGATCGGGGAGCAGACCAAACCAGCCACCCACCTCGACCCCGCGCGCCACCTTGGCGGCCACCTGCACTCCGTCGACGAGGCGCCAGCCACCGTCGGTGACGCGGTGTCTTCCCAGGAGAACGGCTACCCGTCCCCGCTCGACGCGCACTCCGAGCCGAGAGAGCCGAGCCGCGTGGGGTGATGGGGTGGGGAGCAGGTCGAGGCGGAGCCGCCCCTTGATCAGCAGGCGGACCTCGGTGGAGGAGGTCTCCGCCGAGAGCAGTTGGTCACCCCGCCCCCCCAGCACGAGGTCGAGGTTGGGCGCCGCGTCCCCGTGCACGCCAACCCCCATGAACCCGACGTCCAGCGCCCACCGGCCCGGCGGCGGCGCGCTGGTGGCCAGGGGGGGGGTGGCCAGGCCCACGAGGAGCCCACACCAGAGCGCGGCGCGGAGCCAGGAGGGCGTCATGGCCAGGCCGTCACGTCGGCGTGGCACGTCTCGCAGTCCCGGGGGGTGCCGACAAATCCGGCGCCGTGGCAGTCGTCGCACTCGGCCAGCGCGTGCGGACCGCGCAGAGGCCAGCCCACCTGGGTGTGCCGGAACGTGCTGCGCAGCCAGTCGTTCTCGCGATGACAGGCGGCGCAGTCGTCCCCGAGCTGGTTCGTGTGGGCGTCGTCGGCGCCGTGGCAGGAGATGCAGTCGGGAGCTGCGTCTGCGCCCGCTGGGTGGCAGTCGGCGCAGGTGGCGCGGAGGTGTGCCCCGGCCAGCGGGAACCCCAGGGCCGCGTGGGCGTCCGCGTCCAAGGTGGCGTCGGCCCACTCCGCCGGGCCGTGGCACTGGTCGCACTCCTGGGGGAAGTGGTGTTTCGGGGTGTCTCCTGCATGGCAGGAACGACAGGTCGGCTCGGCGTCGTCGAAGGCCTCGGAGCGGTGACAGTCTCGGCACCGGGCCTCTGCGTGGCCGTCCATCAGTGCGAAGCCCGTCGCTTCGTGGGCGAACTCCACCTTGCGCCAGGTCCGCTCCGCGGCGTGGCAGTCCCCGCACTCCGAGGCGCGAAACGCCCCCCCGTGGTCGTCCTCGTGGCAGAGCACACAGGAACTCGCGTCGTTGATCTGTTCTCCGGCGACGTGGCACCCCTCGCAGGCGGTGTCGCTGTGCAGACCGATCAGGGCGAAGCCCGTGCGGGCGTGCTGGGGCCGAAATGCGATCGTGGCGGGGGCGAAGCCGTCGACGGTGTGGCACGCAGCGCAGTCGTCCGGGGTGAAGCGTCCCTCGTGCTCGTCCCGGTGGCAGTCCGAGCATTGGTCGGTGGCCAGACCCGTCCAGACCTGGGTCTCTCCCTCGCCGTGACACTTTCTGCAGGGCACATCGGCGTGGCGGCCCGCGAGCTCGAAGCTGCTGTGGTCGAAGTCCCTCAGGGCCCACGCGACGGGGTGGGCGTCGTGGCAGGCCTCGCAGTCTCGGGGAGCGAAGGAGCCCTCATGAGGGTCCTCGTGGCACTGCCCACAGCGCTGGTGCCGCAGGGGCGCGAACAGGTCCTCGCCGTGGCACGACGTGCAGGGGGCAGAGGTATGGAGTCCCCGAAGCGCGAAGCCGAGGTTCGCGTGGGAGGCCGACGGAGCCTCCCATCGGTCTGTGTCATGGCAGTCGTCGCACTCGCCCTTGGCCAGGCGATGCGGGTCGTCGTGGCAGGTGCTGCACCGGGCGAAGGGCGTGGGCGCGAAGACCGACTTGGGATGGCAGTCCAGGCAGGCGACGTCGGTGTGAGCGCCATCCAATGGGTAGCGAACGCGCGATGAGTTCGCGTGGTCGAAGCTCGCGGGCAGCTCGGCTACGTCCCAGTCGGTGATGGTGTGGCAGGAGGCGCAGTCCCCCATGGGCCCCAGGCGCAGGAAGCGGCTGCCGTGGGGCGTCTTGTGGCAGTCATCGCATCGCCGGCCTGCGCCGAGCCAGGTGTCCGCCGCATGGCAGTCTTCGCAGGCGGCGTCGTGTCCGCCCTCGAGGGCGAAGCCCGCGTCGGTGTGGACGAAGGACTGGGGATCGAACTGGATGAGGTCGGCATCGCGTCCGCGGTGCTCGGCATGGCAGCTCGAGCAAGGCTCGGTGTGCCCCGCGTGAAAGCTGTCGGCGCGCAGGCGCAGATCCGCGATGTCTTCGTGGCAGAGGAGACACCGCCCGTCGTCGACGAAGGCACCCGCCTCGTGGCACTGCTCGCAGGCGAGCTCGGCCCCGTCCTCGTCGAGGTGCCCGGCGCTCAACTCCCCCGGTCCGAAGGCCGCGCGCAGCCCCCCCTGAGCCCAGGAGTTGCCTGCGACGAGGGCCAGGACGAAGAGGGCGGCGAGGCCCACCTGGCGCGTCATCGTCATCCGCTGCGCTCCGCGTAGGCTCGCTGCTGTGCCACGAAGTCATCGAGGAGCTGGGAGACGATGGCGGACTGCAACGCGAGCCCGACGGGCGCATGGGAGAGCGACAGCAGCTCGATGGAGGTCGCGCGGAGCACCGCGATCTGCGACCGCTCCGTGGCCACGACCGA
The DNA here is from genome assembly GCA_023954745.1 of Deltaproteobacteria bacterium. GTDB lineage: Bacteria > Myxococcota_A > UBA796 > UBA9615 > UBA9615 > JAGSHC01. The sequence continues at coordinate 2,918 of JAGSHC010000284.1, forward strand.
GGCGGAGCGAGGGTGGCCGAGGACCGGGGCCAGCAGCCCGACCACCGCCCCGGGGCCCAGCTGAGCGAGAGGTTCGGGGGCCCCGGACTTGACCACCGAGAGCCGCCCCCGGAGCAGCAGCATCACGTCGCCATCCACCGCCCCTTCCTCAATGACCCGCTCCCCCGCGCGCACGTGCAGCTCGCGACAGGCCTCCACCAGCGAGGCGAGGTCTGGCTCGCTGAGCCGCTCGAAGGCGGAGAACTCGCGCAGCAGTGGTTGGAGCTCGGCTCTCACGGGAGACGCTCCAGACTTGCTGCCAGGGCATCGACCTCCTCGGCGAGCTCGCGCGCGAGGGCATGGAGGAAGCCGACGGCGATGTGTGGGGTGCGCTCGAGGAGGTGTCCCCAGACCTTCGCGTCGAACACCCGCAGCTCGCTGAACTCCAGGGCCCTCAGCGAGTCGTGTCGCGGCTGCCGGCCGACGAGCGCCTCGATCCCGATGGCCTCTCCAGGGCCGAGGACCCACCGGTGTTCCTCCGGGACGTCGGGGGCGGCCCGGGGCACGAGCCGGCCGCGCAGGATCAGGATCAAGCCGGGCAGGCGTCCCCCGGCGGGCACCAGGTCTTCGTTCTCGAGCAGCAGGACTCGGTCTCCCATACGGCCGAGCTTCTGAACGTCCGCAGGGGACAAGCTCTCGGACAGTCGGGGGAACGCCTGCCCGAGCTGGGTGACGAGGACCTGGGTGTTGGTCGCGAACACGCGGCGAGATGATAGCTAACGATGCTCTGTGACCATGGTGCGCTCCGTACTCTTCCGAGTCCGAGCTGCGGGAGTACACTCACCCGGCATGCCGCTCGAGCCACCCCCTCTGCCCCGTGCCATCAAGCGACGCCTCCTGGAGCTGTACGACAACGAGCCCATGCGCTCGCGCGTCGAGCTGCGCGAAATGGTGACCCAGCACCGGCGGCGCACCGAGGCCATCGCGTCGAACGACCCGTTCGTGGACATCGGCAAGGCGATCAAGGTGGAGCGCTCCTGCCTCGCGTTGCTCGACGCCTGGCAGACCCTGCCGGCGCCTGGTCGCGCCTGGATCCAGGTCGCGTGTCTCTACTTTGCCGCCAGCGACGACGCAGACGACGACTTCGAGTCGGTCACCGGATTCGACGACGACGCCGAGGTGGTGAACCACATCGCAGTCCTCGTGGGTCTGTCGAGACTCGCGATTCCCCGGAAGTAGTCCCTGCCGCGAGGCCAATCTCGTGACTCTTGGGCGTTCTGGTCGCTATTGTGACCGTATTCGGCTAAGACGACCAAATAGCGCTGGACAGTCTGCGAAACAGCGGCCAATGTAAGGCCTGCTCACCCCCTGACCCCGAGACCACCATGAACTTCCTTCGCCTGACCCTTGTCTTCTGTTTCTGCGCTTCGCTCCTCGGCTGCGACGAGTGGGCGGGGTGGGACATCGAGCGTCCCTCCGACGAAGCGCGCGTCATCCTCGATGCCACACCATTCATCCAGCCTCAGCGTGTGTGCGTGGACCCCGCGAGCGTGGACGCTCCGGCGGACGCGGAGCTCGTCGACGGCCAGCTCTGCGTATGGGACATGTTCAGTGGCGCCGTACCCGAGGGGATGAGGTTCTCCGACGTGAGCTCCTGCGAGGCTCCCTGGACCCAGGGGCCGCCGTGGTTCGCCAAGCCCGCTCGGGTGTACGAGTCTCCCGCCTCCCTCCTCGACGACGAGGCCTGGGTCGCCGAGGCCACCTGGGTGCAAGAACAGGTGCACGCGGTCGGCTGCGGCTGCTGCCACGCCTCCTCCAGTGAGTCCGGGAACACGTCTGGCTTCGACTTCGACGCCCCCGGCGTCTGGACCGACACGATGACCAACGCCCAGCTGATCATGTCCGGCGGGTACAACGACCTGCACCGGCTCTTCGGTGAGGTCCCCGTGGAGGACAACCACGGGTTCGCTCGCTCTGAGACGCTGTTCCCGAGCACGGACCCTGCGCGCCTCAAGGCCTTCTTCGAGTCCGAGTTCGAGCGCCGCGGCGGCACCGCCGAGGACATCGCCGAGTCCGACGCCGCGTTCCTCGCGCTGTTCGGCCAGGTCATCGAAGACCGGAGCGAGTGCGTCGCGGAGTTCGAGGGTGTCGACAGCGACGGCGTCGTGTACTGGAACGGCGACGACTCGGTGCGCCAGATCCTCTTGATGGAGGTCGACGCCGACACCCCTGCGTTCCCGCCGAACCTGGACCGCCCCGAGGGCACCCTGTGGGCTCTCTACGTCGACTTCGAGGGCACGCCCATCGAGAACGGCGCGTTGCGCATCGGCGAGGTTCCCGACGGCACCACCCAGATGGTCCCGGAGAACGGGCCGGCTCCGGTCCTCGAGGATGGCGTCACCTACAGCATCTTTGCGGCCCGGGACATCATGGCCGGCCGGGTCCTCAACTGCACATTCACCTACTCCGCCGGGAACTGAGATGACGAAGCTTGCTGCGCTGGGCCTGGCTCTGGGGATCGCGTCCCTCGCGGGGGGCTGCGCGCCCCTCGACCTCCCCGAGCTGTCCTACGACCTGCTCGGAGACGCGGACGAGGAGCTCGACCCTCTCTGCGAGGAGGACTACGCCATGTGTGGGGACGTGCTGATCCCCAGTCCCCTTGGCGGAACTCCCGTGCGCATGGCGGTGGCGCTCTACCGCAACATCCCCCCCGCCGGTCCGCCGTTCGCGACCATCATCGACGACGAGATGCCCGACGTCCCCGAGGGCGGGCGCTACAAGGTGCGTGTCCGCCCCGTGCTCGAGGAGGGCGACTTCTACGTCTGGTCGAACCTGTACATGGAGGACGGCGGCGACTTCGTGCCGAAGAACGGCGTCGACTTCGTCGGGAACACCGAGCCCCAGACCTTCGACGTCGCGCCGGTGATCTTCCCGGACATCACCCTGGTGTTCTCCGAGGGCTTCTAGCCGGACTGCGAGGCGGCGCGAGCACCGGCGGCTCCGGGCTCGAGGCTCGACGCTAGGCGGCGCCTGGCTTGGTGGCGTCCGCCGACTCCTGCGCCTCGCCCGTCGGGACCGTGGAGGGCACTCCACCGCCGGCCTTCTCCGCCCGGTAGGGGTCCCAGTACTTCGCGAGGAACGCCTTCTTGGAGTCGTGGTACTTCGTGATGCCGCCGACGGCATGCAGCAGGCGGATGTAGTAGTAGGGGAAGTCGATCTGCCAGCTCTTGTAGCCACTGCGGGCGCTCTGGGGGAACAGGTGGTGGTTGTTGTGCCACTCCCCGGCCACGATGCCCGGCCACAGCTGGTTGATGGACAGGTCCTTGCGGTAGAAGTCCTCGCCGTCCTTCTGAAGTGAGCCCTTACCCGAGCCGTGGGCGCCGTAGTTGAAGGTGCGCACTCCCACGATCCAGAAGAGCGAGCTCGCCAGGATGCAGGTCGCCAGGGCGTGTCCCCCGATGAGGAAGAACGCGCCGTACCAGAAGCTCCAGTTGCCGATGCGGTGGAGCCACAGGCGCAGCGGGTGGGCGATGCTTCCCCAGTACTTGTACTGCTCGTAGGTGTTTGTGTAGATGCCCGTGTGGGCGACCAACTTCACCGCTGCGGCGTAGTCCTCTTCGCTCATGTCCAGAGCGATGGGCTGGTGGATTGCGTCCGCGAGAAAGCAGTAGAGGAAGCCACCGCCAGGGTTGTAGGGGTCCCCGGGCTCGTCGCTCTTGGCGTGGTGCACGAAGTGGGAGACGACGTAGATCTCCTCGGGGACCATCTTCATCACCAGGTTCCTGGTGATGAACCGCCAGATGGGGTGGCTGAACTTGAACGCCTGGTGGGTGCTGTAGCGGTGCAACCAGACCGTGCCGTGGCTCCCCATCAGGACCATGCTGTACACGAACCCCACCGCGAACAGCGGCCAGGTGAAGTACTTGGCAAAGAACACGATGAAGATCGGCGCGAGCACGACAATCGAGATCCAGCTCGTCAGCGCGAGCCAGTTCCTTCGATCGGCGAAGACGTTGATGCGGCTGAGGAACTCGCGAACGATCTGCCCGTTCGTGGGCACGACCAGCGAGCCGTCGGGGTTCTGCCAACCATAGGAGGGGGGACGGAGGACTGTGTCTCGAAGGGCCAGGGGAGCCTCCAGGGCTGAAAATCCGCGCGCACCGTACGCGCTAAGGGGCGTTCCGTCCCTGACGGAGTTTTCAGTCCGTCCAATTCCTGACCCAGATCGGGACCCGCGACGGCCCCGCACCACCCGGGCAGCCGAGGGGCTCGTCCGCACCCGCTGCTACGCTGACGGGGTGTACGCGCTCGTTCCAATGACCCACGAGGGGGATGTCTCCCCCATCTTCGCCGGGGCTGACAGCCAGGGAGTGTTGGGCCGAGCCCCCGACTCGAAGTGGTCCATTGAGCATCGCTCGCTCTCTCGACGCCACGCGGAGTTGAGCTTCGTCGCAGGCCAACTCCTGGTGCAGGACCTGGGGAGCAGCAACGGCACCTTCATCAACGGCGATCAGATCCGCGACATCTCGGTGCTCCGCACGGGCGACCGGCTGCGCATGGGTGAGGTGGAGTACCGGGTGATGGGCGGCGGGGGTGAGGCTGAAGTCACCCGCGCGACCATCTCGGTCCTCGACGGCGACCGGTCCGTCGACCTGCGCACCATCATGCAGAGCATGGGGGGCCGCGCCGATCAGGCGTCGGCCGAGGAACGCCTGCGGCTCTTGCTCCGAGTCAGCGAG
>JAGSHC010000023.1 GCA_023954745.1 Deltaproteobacteria bacterium
ACCACCAGCCGCTCGACCCCCTCCTCGAAGAAGACGTAGTCCTGAAACGCAACGACCGCCTCGGTCATCAGTCCGCGGCCCTGGTACGCCGGAGCGATCCAGAACCCTCGGCCGTCGGAGTCCCCGGTGTCGCTGCGCCTCCACTCCAGGATGCCGATGGCCTGGTCACCGAGCTCCCTCAGAGTCAGGGCCCACAGCATCACTTCGCCGCGGGCGACCTTCGGCATGGCGATGTCCCGCAGCCAGTGGATGGCCCCGTCCGGTGGAAAGGGCCAGGGAACCTTCAGTGACATGTGCTGGATGACCTCCCACGAGGAGAAGAGCGCCTGCACCGCCGGGGCGTCCTCGACGGTGGCGGGCCGCAGCAGCAGGCGGGGGGTCGACAGTGTGGGGGTTGCGCTCATCGTCCGAGGAACGTTATCGGACAGCGAGCTGGCTGACCCGCGCCAGGGCAGCCGGCACCCAGCGGTGATCCCTCACCTGGCAGAGCGACCGCAGAGTCGGGAGTCTCAGCCCAGAGATGGCCGCGTCGGCCGCCTGGGGCACGAAGACCGCAACCTCGCGCTCTCGCTCTCTCCAGGGAGCTCAGCCGCAGGCGGTGCGGTCCCGGATGATGGCCAGTCGGTGCTCCTCGCTGACGGACATCGGGTAGACGCCATCGAAGCAAGCGGCGCAACGCCGCCCGGGGAACACCGAGTTGAGGCCGTCCACCGAGAGGAACGTCAGGGAGTCGACTCCGAGGTCCTTGGCCCAGCGATCCTCCATCGCGCGCTGGTCCTCCAGCGACAACCCTCCGACACGCGCGGCGTCCCCCACGTAGCCAGGAGCGGCGAGCTCGGCCTCCGTGCTCATGTCGATCCCGTAGAAGCACGGGTTGAGCACCGGTGGAGCGTGAATCGCGAAGTGCACCTCCTTGGGCCCCTGGGACCAGACGAGGTCGAGCAAGCGCCGGATCGTGCTGCCCCGCACGATGGAGTCGTCGATCACGACCACCCGCTGGCCCTCGAACTCGCTGCGGATGAGGTTGAGCTTGAGACGCAGGGCGGACTCACGGCCTGCCTGAGAGCCCATGATGAAGGTCCGACCCGAGTAGCGGTTCTTGATGAAGCCCTCGCGACAAGGGAGGTTGAGCTCCTCGGCGAACGCGATGGCGGCCGGCCGGGACGTGTCCGGGACTGGGATGACGCGATCTGCGGAGAAACCGCGGCTCGCGAACTCGCCCGCGAGTCGGCGTCCCAGGGACAGGCGGCGCTCGTAGACCGTCTCTCCTCGCTCCACCGAGTCGGGGCGGGAGAAGTAGATCGCCTCGAACACGCACGGGGTGTGCTCGCGCTGCTCGAGCATGCGGCGCACGGGCTCTTGGCCGGCACGGAAGAAGCCGACCTCACCCGCCTCGAGCTCACCGACGAGGGAGTAGCCCAAGGCGTCGAGAGAGACGGACTCCGAGGTGACGCACCACGCATCGCCCCGGCGGCCCATGACAAGGGGGCGAATGCCGTGCGGGTCGCGAAACGCCACGAGGGTGGGCTGCCCATCGACCTGCATGACGAAGACGACCGAGTAGGCCCCCTTGACCAGACGCACGGTGTCGCGAAGGGCCGCGGCCACGTCGTCGGCGGTGTGGTTTACCCGACGACGGTTCATGACCTCGTCGGCGAAGATGCACAGGATCGGCTCGACGTCGCAGCGGGACACGAGGTGGATGGAGCGGGCGGCGAGGCCACGCTCGAGCTCGTCGTAGTTCGTGACGTTGCCGTTGTGGGCCATGATCACGCCCGGACGGCGCTCGAAGAAGGGCTGGCTGTCGGCGAGGACGCCTTTGCCCTGCGTCGGGTACCGGACATGACCCAGACCCGCCTTCCCTTGAAGACGCTCGACGACGGGCCGATCGAAGACGTCACGGACCAGCCCCAATCCGCGGTGCCCTGGAAAGTGAGCCCCGTCGTAGGTGAAGATCCCGCAGGAGTCCTGACCACGGTGCTGGAGAGCCTGAAGCCCCGTGGAAAGCTGGCCGGCAACGCCAGCCTCGTCGACGATGCCGATGAATCCGCACATGCCGGACTTATAGACGACCCGCAGCGGTCACGACCAAGAAAGGAGACTCCGTGGAGTCACCGAGGAGCGCACACCCCCGGACCTCCCGAGCCCTGGTGCTCATGGTCAAGGTCCCCTACCCCGGCACGTGCAAGACCCGGCTCAGCCCGCCGTTGAGCCCCCGCGAAGCCGCAGACCTCTACCGCTGCTTCCTCGTCGACCTCGCGCGGGAGATGCCTCAATGGGGTGTCGACGCCGACCTGATCGTCGCCTGGGCCGATGACGATCGTCGCGGCGGAGAGCCGAGCTCGAGTGACGATCTCCCCCCAGCCCTCGAGTCCCTCTTCGGTTCCGCGCCGTGCAGAGCCCTCCGTCAGGAAGGCCCCAGCCTCACCGCGCGCATGGTCCGCGTGTTCGAGACGCTGCAACACCAGGGCTACGAAACGATCGTGATGCGCAACAGCGACTCCCCCCACCTGCCCGAGGCCGTCGTCTCCGAGGCCTTCGTGGCCCTCGAACGGGCGCCCGGGTCCGTGGTCATCGGCCCAGATCTCGACGGGGGCTACTACCTCGTCGGGATGTCTGGTGGGCCGCCGAACATCTTCCCCCCGGTGATGAGCACGGCCACTGTCCTGGAGCAGACCGTGGAGAATGTGCAGTCGCTGGGCCGCGCGCTGCACCTCCTCGAGCCCCACCTGGACGTAGACACCGCGGACGACCTCGTGACCTTCTGGCTGGAGTTCGGCGGTCGGGCCGACGTGCGGCACTGGGCGACCTGGCAAGCCCTGGAGGGCCACGACGCCTGGGAGCGGTTCGCCGAGGAGACGCTCACCCCGTGATCGAACTCAGAGCAGGAGCGGCGACGTCAGGTCGAAGTCCCCCGCTGCGGGGCAGAAGGTCGACTCGAAGGCTCCGGAGATGGGGTCATCGCCTTGGGCCTCCACGTCCATGACGATCGTGCCCTGCAGTGCTTCATCGACGGTGTAGCTCTTGACGACGATGTTGCCCGCCGTGGCCACGAACTGCTGCGGCACATAGTCGGTGCCCTCGAAGATCGCGGCGCAGCGCTCCAGCGTGGGCGCGTCGTGCCAGGCAAACGTGGCGTCAAACCACGGCCCGGAGGGGGCGGTCTCACCGTCCTCGTCCAGATAGGGATAGTCGGTGGCGGGCGTCTCCTCCTCCCCCCGAGGCTGAGCCTGCAGGCGAATCTGGGAGATCCAGAAGGGTTCGCCGCCGGAGAACTCGGCCCACCGGTCAGCCCACTCGACGCAGAAGTCATTTGGGTCCTGCCCCCCATCCAGCTGTGCACGAAGCGCCCGCATGTCTTCGGCGAGCTGCGGCCACGCGGTGCAGGAGTCCTCCACCGGCATCATCCAGACCGTCAGTGGGTGAATCGGGAGGCTGGTCCCCGGATCCGTCCCTCGGAACTCGAAGTGCACCGCCTCGACGACGTCGAATCCGTTGCCATCCACCTCCCCGCTGAGGAGGTTCGGAACGCAGCCGGCGAGCAGGCTCGACCCGAGAACGATCAGAGGCATCAAGCGCATGGTTCCTCCGAGCCATCGACGGGAGCGTGCCCGCCGGGCTAATTTGTTCATGCGATGAAGAGACCGTACCTCGCACCGAAGGACAGCGGCGGCCCAGGCCACGTTGTCGATCTCGAGCTCGGCCGGAAGGCAGACGCCCCTTGGGACAGCCAGGCCTCTGGCCGGCCCCGTGGGCGTCCGATCCCTGGTGCGCCTCCCACGCCCTCTCGCGCAGAGCCCGCCCCCCAGGCCGCTCCGCCCCCCCGCGCGTCGAGCGGACTCGCCATCGACGCCGGCGCGTCTGCGAGCGAGTACACGAGACAGGACTCGGAGTCCTACTGGTCGCTCCCGGCGATCCCAGCGGTGCCCCCCGGGAAGGTGCAACCCCCGAGCGACTCGAGCTCCCTCTCCGGCGCGGCTGAGGAGTTCGACGTCGCGACGGGCTGGAACTTCCCGGCGGTGGACCTCCCGGCCGACCTCGCGCCGAAGCTGGACATGACCGCCGCCGAGCGCGAGGCACCCATCCTCCCGAGCACTGAAGAGATCTTCTCGAGCTCGGGGACCTGGGGCTCCATCCCCGAGGAGCCACCGGCGCCTGCCCGCGCGATCGGACTCGAGATTCCGTCCGCTCCCCGGCGCCCGGCACCGCCCGCGCCCCCCCCCAGCGCTCCTCCCCCACGGGCCGCGCATCCCGCTCCCGCGAGCCACGGCGCCGTGGATGTGGAGCAGCTCCTCGCCAAGGGGCGCGAACTCCTCTCCGCCGGCGAGCTCGGCACCGCGTTGAAGCTCCTTCGGCATGCTCGGCGCCTGGATCGCGCAAACAACAGCGTGGCCACCTGGCTCGAGTTCGCAGAGCGACGCCTCATGCGCGAGCACCTCCCGGACGCAAAGCCCGAGTCCGTTCCCCTCCTCGCCCAGGATCGCCGGCACCTGATGGGGCAGGCGTCTGGCCTCGAGAAGCAGCTCGTGGCCGCCATCGACGGGAAGCGCACGATCGCCGCCCTCCTGGGCGCCGCCAACTCCGAGGCCTATGTCCCGATGCTGAAGATGCTCGGGGCCTTCGTGGGCCGCGGTTGGATCAAGCTCGGCTGAGTCCGCCGCGCGGCGAGGCTGACCAGCCCACCGTCACGGCGCACGCCAACGTCAACCAGAGTCCGTTGGCAATGCAGTAGGTGGTGGCGTCCGGGATCCCCAACGCCACGGCGAGCCAGACCACACCGGTGAGGCCGAAGAGCGCCGCGCCGTAGAGGGCCGGCCGGCCGGTGGGATAGGGGCCGAGCAGCAGAAGCCCCAGGGCGGGAAGCAGCGCGTAGTACCTCGACATCGTCAGCAACAGGAATGGCACGGGGAGCGACATCAAGAGGAGCACCAGCAGCTCCCGTCCGCCATCGCCGGAGGGCGTTCGGCGCGCTCCCGTCAGCAACAGGACCCCCCAGGCGAGGCTCAGGGTGACTGCGATGCCCGTCGCCCACCCGGCGCGGTCGCCCCAGTCCGTTGCCCGCTCTGCCCGCGCCGCCGCATCCGATTGCTCCCCGACCGGAGACCAGGCCGCCATGGGTCGCCAGCCGATGCGCCGGTCACCCAGGTGGTGGTGCTCGGCGTGCGTCTGAATCTTCTCCCCGAACTCGATCCAAGCTCCGGCACCTCGACCCGTGCTGGAGCCCACCAACAACGCTGCGAGCACCGCCGTGCCCACCCCGGCGCCGAACCGGAGCGCGCGGCCCCGTAAGTGACGAGACCGTCCAAGGGCGAGCGCTGGGCCCACGAGCAGGAGCGCGGGGAAGACCCGGGAGGCGACGGCCCACCCGAAGAACGCCCCAGCGGTGGCCTGCTTGCCGCTCTGCATCGCGCAGGCCGCCAGCACCATCGCCGCGAGCCAGTCCATCTGCAGTGGACCTCCCACGAGATTCTGCGCGCTGCCGTAGAAGACGCTGACCCAAGCCGCGGCCACCAGCGACGAGCGCCAGCCGAACACGCGCCCCGCCGCCCCAAAGGCGAGCCCGAGCATCAGGACATCGAGGGCCCCCAAGAACGCGAACCAGCCACCGGACGCGGGCCGGGCCCCCACGAGACGACCAAACGTGGCCGTCCAAGCCGGAGTCGCGTTGTACCCCTTGTCCTTGAACCACGAGGCCCAGGACCGGGAGTCCTGGCGCGGCTCGAGGACGGCGAGGTCTGCCTGGAGCGCGCTCCAGCGGGCGTCCGTCCACGCAGGAGAACGCTCCCCCCGGGGCGAGACGTGGGCGTAGGTTGTCAGGTCGCGTTGGCTCTCGATCGCGTGGCCGCTCGCCGCGAGAGTCTGCTCGTAGAGCCCGGTGTAGCCGAGCTCGCCGAAGTACCGCGCACCGAGGTGATAGTGCGCGAAGGTGTACTCCCGGACTTCACCGCTGCGCGCCAACCTCGACAGGGGGGGCAACAACGTCAGGCCGAGACACAGCAGGGCCCAGCTCAGCAGGAGCCCGCGACGACTACGAAGAGAGGGGGTGGCGAGCAAGGCCGCGCCGACGAGGCAGAGGCCGGCGCAGAGGAGGGGGCTGGGGTCGCCCATCGTCAGCCGAGGGCCGCAGTCAGACGATCTTGATCTTGTAGGGGTTCTGGTTCTTCTTCTTCTTCTCGGCGAGGAGGATGCGGGCCCGGTCGAGCTCCTTCTGGAGGATCGGGTTGTCCTTCTCGTAGTTCATCGCGAACTGCACGTTCATGACGACGCCGTTCCAGTCCTCGTTGGACTTCGCGATGACGGCGAGATCCCAGTACTTGCGGGCTCGCTTGTCGCTCACCACCGAGTCCGGGTCGGCGTCGCGCTCACGCTCGAGGGCCGCCTTGTCCAGCGACCGGTGGCTTCCCGTCAGGGTCGGAGCCTGCTGGCCCATGACGCCGAGCTTCTTGTCGTACATCCGCTTGAGCTCGGGATCCTTGAGGATCTGGTAGCTCTCGGAGACGCGCTTGAAGATCTGGGTGACCTGCCGGGTCAGCTTCGGGTCCCGCACGCCGTAGAAGCGGTCCGGGTGGAACATCTGGGACTGCTCTCCAAAGGAGCGCTCCACCTCAACCAATGGCGCCCCGGGCTTCAGGCGGAGGATTCGGTAGTGATCGAGCTCCTCGAGCAGGGAGAAGACAGTCTCGACTTCGACGCGGCGGCGCAGATCCAGTTCCATTCAGTTCCTCTCAGAAACCGAGGTTGTCGAAGCTCAACTCTTCGCGCAGGTCCTTGACCTCGTCCGCGCTCAGCCCCGTCGACGCCTCGAGCCGGATGGACGCGGCCTGGCCGGTCTCGGACTCCTCAGCGGTCACACTGACGATACCATCGCCGTCGATGTCGAAATAGACAGTGATCTTCACGTCGCCGCGAGGCGCAGGGCGCAAGCCCTCGAGGATGAACTGGCCGAGCTTCTCGTTGTCGGATGCCATCCGGGCCTCGCCCTGGAAGACCTCGATCTTCACCTCGTGCTGGCCATCGACGGACGTCGTGAACTTCTTGCTGGTCCCCGTGGGGATCGACGTGTTCCGCTCGATGAGTCGCTCGCAGAAGCCAGCCACCGTGGCGATCCCGAGGCTCTGCGGAGTCACATCGATGAGCAGGGTGCCACTCGATCGGCCCCCGCTCTGCATGGAGCCAAGCAGGTTCTCAGCCTGAATGGCGGCCCCCACGGAGACCACCTCATCCGGGTTGACGCCCAGGGCGGGCTCTCGGCCGAAATAGTTCTCCACGGCCTCCTGGATGATGAGGGAGCGCGTCATGCCTCCGACCATCACCAGGGCGCCAATGTCCCGCGGCGTGCACCGCGCCGCCGTCAGCGCCTCGTCACAGACCTCGAAGGTGCGCTTCACCAGCGGGAAGACGATCTGGTTGTACTGAATGCGGGTGAGGATCGAGGTAAACGCCTGATCGTAGCCCCGCTCGTCCTTCACGAGAGCGTCGACCTTGATGGTCGTCTCCTCCACCTCCGAGAGCTCACGCTTTGCCTGCTCGGCGGCCCGCCGCATCTTGAGCCGCGCCGACGGCGAGCGCCGCACTTGACGCTGATGCTCCTCGCTCAACTGGGCGAGCATGTAGTCCATGACCAGCTGGTCGAAGTCGTCGCCCCCGAGATACGTGTCGCCTGCGGTGGAGACCACCTCGAACACATCGCCCATGATCCTCAGGATCGAGATGTCGAAGGTGCCGCCTCCGAGGTCGTAGACGGCCGCGTACTCGTCCCGCTCTTCGCCGAGTCCATAGGCCAGCGCAGCGGCGGTCGGCTCGTTGATGATGCGAAGCACCTCGAGACCGGCGATCTCGCCAGCGTCGCGCGTGGCCTGGCGCTGATTGTCGTTGAAGTAGGCGGGGACCGTGATCACCGCGTGACGGACCGGCTCGTCCAGATAGGCCTCGGCGAGGCTGCGGAGGTAACGCAGGACGTGAGCCGAGATCTCCTGGAGGGAGTACACGCGATCGTGCACGCGGATCCGCGGGTCGTGATGCTCGCCAGGCACGATGTCGTAGGGGACGCTGTGAGTGGCGCGGACCACCTCTTCACTGTCGATGGTGCGCCCGATGAGCCGCTTGCTCGAGTACACCGTGCCCTGCGGATTCAGGTTCATCTGAAGCATCGCCTCGTGGCCGACGATGGGGTTCTGGCCATGACCGAAGGACACCACCGACGGGTGGGTTCGATTGCCCTGGGCGTCCGGAATCACCTCCGCAACGCCGTTTCGGATCACCGAGACGACGGAGTTCGAGGTGCCGAGGTCAATCCCAATCGCGTGTGGCATGCGCTCCTCCACCGGGGGCGGGTCGAGGGACCCCGGGTTGAGCATCCTACCGCAGGGAGTCAGGGCTGAAGGGCGACCGCCAAGGTGAGGACGTCCACCGACGATGCTCCCGCCTCCCGCAGACTCCGCGCCGCCTCCTCGGCGGTCGCGCCCGTCGTGATGACGTCGTCGATGAGGAGCACGGTCCGGCCGGTGAGTGACGGAGCCTCTGGCGCCACCCAGAAAGCCTGGGCCAGGTTCTCCCGACGCTCAGCCTTCGGGAGGCCCACCTGCGCCGGCCGGTGCTCTCGATGCAGAGCAGCCACCCGAGGTGCGCCCAGCGCCTCAGCGACGGCCGCGGAAAGCAGCCAGGCATGGTCGAAGCCTCGCTCCACCTGGCGCGGACGAGAGATGGGCATCGGAACCACAAGGTCAGGCTCGAGATCGTGCGCCAGGGCCTTCTGGACCAACAGTTCCCCCAGGGGACGAGCCAGGGCCAGCTCGCGCTCGTACTTGAGGCGCTGAATCAGAAGGGAGAGGAGGCCATCGAACGCCGAGCAGGACAGCACCTGGGTGACGTCCGCCAGACGGCGGTGGGCAATGGGGAGCGGGGGGAACTCGGCGAGACATGCGTCGCAGAACCGATGGGCGTCGCCCGCGTGCACCCCCACGCCACAGGACGCGCAGGTCGGAGGAACGAGCAGGTCTCTGAGCGGCCCCAGGAGGCGGCCGCTCATCGACCTGGAGTTCCGTGGTGGTACTTGCCTCCTTGCTGGATCGAGAGCGCGCGATACAGCTGCTCCAGGAGCAGCACGCGGGCCAGCTCGTGGGGGAGGGTCATGTCGGAGAGGCGCAGGCTGTGGCGGCACCGGGCGCGGACCGGATCGTCGAAGCCCCAGGGGCCACCGAGGACGAAGCAGAGCTCCCGGGTGTCGCGCTGAAGCCCCGACATCCACTTCGAGAGCTCGACCGAGGTCCGCCGGGTGCCGTGTTCGTCGAGGAGCACGGGGACGGCCGTGACCGGGATCTGAGCGAGCAGACGCTCACCCTCCACCTTCATCGCGCGCTTCGGGTCCTGGCCGCGAGCGTCCTTCACCTCGTTGACGGTGAAGGAGTTCATTCGCTTGATGCGTTTGGCATAGTCCGCACAGAGCGCCGTGGCGTGGGCGTTCTTCGTGCGCCCAACGGCGATGAGGGTGATGCGCACGTCGCCCTTCCCCGTCGCGTAGGACGGCTCTCCGCCCTCCCAGGCGGCGGTTCCGCCGGGGTCGGCGGCACTCACCGCCCAGGGCGGCGTGTTCGATCTAGCTCGAGGCCACGTACTCGGGCGGAACCGGAGGCTCCACGCCGGGGATTTCGACCTGAGCGGCATCAGACCAGAGGCCCTCGAGGTCGTAGCGGTGGCGCGCGTCGCCCTTGAACACGTGCAGGACCACGTCGCCAAAGTCCGCGAGGACCCAGTCGTGGTTGCCCCCACCGGCTCCCTCCACCGAGAGCGCCGGAGAACCCATGGCCTTGCCGACACGGGCGCAATGGTCCGCGATGGCGTCGAGCTGAGGGGTCGAGTTGGCACTGACGATGAGGACGTAGTCCGCGTAGGAGACGAAGTCCTCCACGTGGATGAGCACGGGGTCCTCCGCCTGCTTGTCCAGCGCGGCTTCCGCGATGGTGAGCGCGATCTTCAGAGTGTCGATGTCTTCCGTGGCTATGGCTCCATCTCCTCGAGGGGCGTTTGCCCCTCACCCGAACAATAGTCCATGTCTGGCTCTGTGCACGGGGCCTTCGGGGCCCGCCCCTGCACGGAGGTCGAGGGTCGGTGCATCACCGCCCCCCGGTGGGAAGTCGAGTGCGGCGGACGAAGATCTGCTCTGGAGGCGGCGCCTCCACCGTCGGAGGGACCGCACTGAGCGAGCGGCGCTCCCGGTAGGTCACCATCACTTCGTCGGTCGGATCGCGGCCTCCGACGACCTCGCGGGCCACGAAACGGCCCTCGAGTTCGGCGAGAAGTCGGTTGCCGGTGGCGTCGTCCACATACACGGTCCCGGCCAGACGAATGGGCTTCGTAGCCAGGCCGAGGCGCTTGGCGGCGACGTCGGGGCTGAGGGGAGTCGCGGTGTCGAGGGCCGGCGGAGGGGCGAGCTCGATCTTCCAGACGGTGACCGGTCGGCCGTCGACGGTGTCGGCTCCGATGCGACGCCAACCGAGCTGCCGTGCGAACCCGCCCAACGCCTGATCCCAAAGCGACAGGGTGCGCAGCTGGATGATCGTGTTGCCGCCGGGCTCCCGGTTCTTTCGGTACAGCATGTCGTGGGCGCCAGCGCGGTAGGCGTCCTCCCCGACCCGAATCTCTCGCTGAAGCCGACCGCCGGAGATCTCCTCGAAGAGCGAGCGGTCGATGTCCGCCCACACAAGCTTGCTGACGACCTCGCGAGAGGGCCACAAGCCGGCCTTGTCGCCCCGAATGTCGAGACTCGCGTCCCAGATGTGCGGCCCCAGAGCCCGCAGCGTTCCCGGAGACATGGCCGGAGGACCGGAGTCATAGGGCCTCGTCTCGTCCTCGGGCAGAGGGTCGAGACTCGGATCCTTGCTGCAACTGTCGAGACAGGAAGTGCAGAGGAGAGCGACGACGAGGAGGGCGTGCGCACCGCGGCGCAAGGCTCGACTGCTCACGAGTCGTCGGACTCGGAACCGTCGGACTCGGCGTCCCGAGCCTTCTTCACGTGACTGGCCAGCTCGTACGTCAGCGGATCCAGTCCCGCGCCGGTGACCGAAGAGCCTACGAACACCGAATGTCCGGCGCCCTCGAAGGCCTCGCGCACCTCGTCGATCTTGGATTCCGAGACGAGATCGGCCTTGCTCAGGAAGATGACCTGAGGGCGGCGGGCCAGCGCGGGGTCGAAGCGCTCCAATTCGGCGTTGATCGTAGCAAAACGCTTCATCGGGTCACCGTGCATGTCGTCCTCGAGAGGATCGAGGGACAGCAGGTGAAGGAGGAGCGCGCAGCGCTCGACGTGGCGGAGGAACTGGTGGCCGAGGCCGACTCCCTCGGCCGCGCCCTCGACGAGGCCGGGGATGTCGGCCATCACGAAGCTGTCGTAGGTGCCCGGCACCCGCACGACACCGAGAGAGGGCCGCAGCGTGGTGAAGGGGTAGGCGGCGATCTTCGGCTTGGCCTCGGAGAGGCGCGAGATGAGCGTGGACTTGCCGGCGTTGGGGAAGCCGAGCAGCCCCACGTCCGCCAGGAGCTTCAGCTCGAGAGTCAGCTCCCGGGACTCGCCCGGCAGTCCTTGCTGCGCGAAGTCGGGGGCTCGACGAGTGGACGTCTTGAACCGGGCATTGCCCATGCCGCCCTTGCCGCCCTTGAGGACGACCACGCGCATGTCGTGCTCGCTGAGGTCTGCGAGGACTTCGCCGGTGCGCAGGTCCTTGATGAGCGTGCCCACCGGGACGACAACGACCGCGTCCTCACCGCCTCGCCCAGTGCGAAGGGCAGACCCGCCAGGGGTGCCATTCTTCGCCTTGACGTGCTGCTTGTAGCGGACGTGGGACAGCGTGTTCTTGCTGCGCGTCGCCACGAAGACGACGTCTCCGCCGCGACCGCCGTCACCACCCCACGGTCCGCCGTTGGTGATGAACTTCTCCCTCCGGAACGCCACGAGGCCAGGGCCGCCTGCGCCCGAAGACGCTTCGATCCTGACCTCGTCGATAAACCGGGACATAGGAGACGCCGGTCTGGCCCCGAAGGGCCGGCGTGCCCGAAGCTCTAAGCTTCGGCGGTCACGACGCCGACAGTCTTGCGACCGTGCTTGTCGTGGCCGAACTTCACCTGTCCATCGGACAGAGCGAAGAGCGTGTAGTCCCGACCGCAACCAACGTTGGCGCCCGGGTGGAAGGTGGTGCCGCGCTGGCGCACGATGATCGTGCCTGCGTTGACCGACTGGCCATCTCCACGCTTGACGCCGAGGCGCCGACCGATGGAGTCGCGACCGTTACGGGAAGAACCCTGTCCCTTTTTGTGAGCCATCTGACTGCTCCCTCAGGCGTTGATCGAGTTGATGGTGAACTCGGTCAGCTTCGCGCGGAAGCCGTTCTTGGACTTGGAGTCCTTGCGACGGCGGCGCTTGAAGATGATGAGCTTCTCACCCTTGGTCTGGGCGGTGACGGTGGCCTCTACAGCGGCTCCGTCGAGGAAAGGCTTGCCAATCTTGACGCCGTCGTCACCGCTGACGAGAAGCACGTCATTGATGTCGAGCGTGGTGCCCACGGGGGCGTCGAAGAAGTCGGCCTGGATGACATCACCCGCGGCGACTTTGTACTGGCGGCCACCCACCTGAACGACTGCGTACATTGCGAACTCCATGGCCTCTTCGGGCCCTCAAACTCACCCTACCCAGGGTCGAGCGGAGGCGGAGTATACGGACGGCCGGGGACTCGTCAAGAACTGCGTCTCGCGTTTGTTCCCAGGCGACCGTAGTGCCTCACTGAACGTAGATTCCGAAGACCCCCAGGCACATCTCGTCGAGGGTCTCGTCACCCAGGACGACGTCCATGGGCTCCTCGAGGCCAGCCTCAGCCAACGCCTCGCGCACGAACGGGTTGTCCAGGGAGTTGTCGTAGGTGCACCGGAGGCGCAGTCCATCGCCCTCTTCGATGAGGGGCAGGGGGCCGGCCGAGGCGTCGTAGTCGTACCAACGCTGCCAGTTGAAGTCCCACTTCGGCGTGTGCACGAGGCAGACCTCGTCGCCGTTGGCCTTCAGCAGGTCGATCTTCATGTCTACGCCGACCCAGTGCATGTGGGTCCCCACTGCGAACACGGCGAGAGTCCCCAGACCATCGGTGTCGAGCTCGTCGAAGACGATCGTCTCCACGTGGCCCTTGGCGCCAGCGGGGATCACGAACTCGGGTTCCGAGCCCGAGTCGCCTTCGCCCGGCTGCAGCTCCGGCCCGCTGCTCTCGTTCCCCACCAGAGCGAGGAACGAGCGACGTCCCAGCGTCTGCTCCTCCCACCGGAGCTCGAG
This sequence comes from Deltaproteobacteria bacterium, assembly GCA_023954745.1. Lineage (GTDB taxonomy): Bacteria > Myxococcota_A > UBA796 > UBA9615 > UBA9615 > JAGSHC01. The sequence continues at coordinate 13,310 of JAGSHC010000023.1, forward strand.
GCTCGTGGCGTCCGGCGGCTCGACCTCGCCGCTGGGGTGGTAGTGCACCTGGGCGACGATCCTCGAGCCACCCTGGACGAGCATCCCGGTTCCCTCGGGAGTGACCATTGGCATGGCGCCGGGCGCCCACGCAGCGATCAGCTCGGCGTCGTAGGGCGCGGGGTTCCCCGCACCGCAGTCGAAGGTCCCCCCGCCGGCCGCCGCCGCCTCGTCGATCGCCGCAGCGTCGTCGGCGTCGGAGCTGAAGACGAGCACGTGGTGCACGACGTTGTGGTTGTCGGGCTTCACCTGAAGACCGGTGAGCCACATGTTCTCGGTGGTCTCGGGGTCGAACACGATGCATCGGAACTGATCGGGCCCGCTGGCCGGCACGGTGTAGGAGCTCAGGGGCGGCAGGATCTTGTCGACGCGATCCAACTCGACGCTGCGCGGCGCCGGGAGCGGCGTCGCCGTCGCAGGATCCCCCTCCGGGGCCCCGGCGGTGGCCCAGGCACGGAAGGTGGCGATCTGCTCCTCCGTGAGGCGCGCGTCGTCCTTCCAAGGAAGCGGGGTCTCGCACTCGTCGGTGTCGTGAGCGGCCCATGGCGGCATCGTGCGGGCCTCGACGGTGTCGGCGAGCCAACCCGCGATGTCCTTGCTGTCTTCGTAGGTGACCAGATCGAAGGGGGCGATCTTCCCGGGCGCGTGGCAGTTCTGGCAGTGCTCAGCGACCAGCGGCGCGACGTCCTGGTGCCAGGTCGGGGCGTTGGGGTCGACGGCGTCGCCCGACGGGCATCCGAGAAGCAAGGCGAGTGGCGTGAGAGCGATGAGTCGGCGCATGAGTTTCCCCCGGTTGTGAATTCGGCGGCGCGGACGCTACCAGGGGCGACCCCACACAGGGCAGGATGACTCTGTGCCCTCCGCATTTCTCCTCCTGACTGACGCATCGCCCCTGGGGATGGCCGCCGTCGATCTCGCCTGCGCCCTGCTCGAGGTCCCCGAGCTGCGCATCCAGGTTCTGGCCCAGCCGCGCACGCGCTCGGGTCCTGGACGTTGGGCCGCGATCGTCGACGCTCTCGAGAGGGCCGAGGCCTGGGGGCAGGAGCTGCTGGGGATCCACCGAGGCACCGTCGAGGCCGTGCTGGAGTCCGACGTCGCCCTCGATGTGGACCTCGTGGTCGTCGACCCGGCGCTCCCCAGATCAGCCTCGGAGGCTCCCTTGAGAGAGCAGGTGGCCGTGGCCTGGCCGGCGGAGTCCACCGGGCCCATCCGCACGGTCTCCCTCCCCTATCGGGTGTCGTCCCACTCGTTGCTCGCGCCCCTCTCCTGGTTCCGCTCCCACCCCGGAGACGTGAGGACACTGAGGTCGGTGTCGCTCGAAGGAGGCGGACCGGTGCTCGACGCAGGGCTCGCGGCGGAGCTTCTTGGGCTGAGCCAGACGGTGGAACACGCGCCGGCGGCGGTGGAGCGTGGGTCCCTCGCCGCGCTGAACGGACACCTCCAAGAGACGCGCACCGACCTCGTCGCCTTCGCCACCCCCCACGGCCCCGAGCTGTGGCCGTTCCTGGTTCTTCTCCGGGAGGCGGCGTTTTCCTGCCCCGTCCTTCTCGTCCCCACAAAAGCGCCTCTCCTGAGCTTGCGCCCCCGCCTTCAGCTCACCGACCTCGTGCGGCTCGAGGATGAGCTGGTCGGCGGGGCGGTGCGGGTCGACCCTCTCGGACGGCTTCAGCGAGTCCACCGGGAGACCCTCGCGATCGTGGCGGAGGCCGCGGTGCTGACCCACGTGGAGGTGCTGCGGGGTGCAGTGCACCTGCCCGCCGCCATCGACCAACGCGTCCTGGGCGTGACCGACGCAGAAGGCGACCCCACCCTGGAGGTGCAGGGGGCGGGACGGGTTCTTGAGCTCGCCGGGCCACCGATTCGGCTGTTCCTCGCGGGGGACGATCCGCCCGAGCCGGTCCACGGAGAGCGTCTGTGGGCGGCGCGCTTCGCGGGGGGTCCCCCGCCAGAGTCCCTCCAGCAGATGCGGGTCGATGGCGTGGTGGACGGGGACGCCCTGCTCCGGTCCGGGGCCCCCGGGGACTTGCCTGACGCCAGCGGGCCCGCCCAACTGGAGCGGCTGCGACGTCGCCTCGTGTGGCTTGGGGCGCCCCTGGCGGACTCGGACATCGCACCGCGAGACGCCTCCCTGGGCGAGCGACTCCGCGTCCTCAGCGGAGCCCAGGAGGTTCGAGCCGACGCCGTGGCGCTGCTCCTCGACAATGCCGAAGCCCGGCTCTCGTTGCTTCGCCTCATCGATGAGGCCGAGCGCTCGATCTGGATGCAGACGTTCATCTTCGAGCAGGACGAGGTGGGTGAGCTGGTCTCCGCAGCGCTGCTCCGTGCGGCAGAGCGCGGGGTCGCTGTGATGCTGCTCGTGGACTCCGTCTTCGCGGGACACGGGGCCCTGGGCCGGACCAATCCGCTCCTTGTGGGGCTGTCGGAGCACCCGGGGGCCGAGGTGCGCTCGGCCCGCCCGGTGGAACAGCTCGCCGACCTGAGACGCCGTGACCACCGAAAGCTGCTGGTCATCGACGGCCGGCTCGCGCGGATCAGCGGACGCAACGTGGGCGCGCCCTACTACACCGGCTTCGACGAGGTCCCTCTCAGCGCGACGACCCCGGTGCGGCAGGTCCCGTGGCTCGACGCGGGGCTCGATGTCGCCGGTGGGGTGGTGGGGGCGATCGCGGATGCGTTCGCGTCAGCGTGGAGTGCAACCGGTGGGTCCGATCTCGACGTCCAGGTGGCGGCCCCCAGCGAGGCAGGAAGTCTCCGGTGCCACCTGGTCTTGCACGAGACGATGCAGGACGCCTTCACCCTCGACACGTATCGGGCGCTCTTCGAGTGCGCGACGGAGCGCATCACCCTGGTGAACACGTTCCCTCTCCAGTTCGAGCTGCAGCAGGTGCTCCTGCGGGTGCTCGAACGAGGGGTGAAGCTGCGCTTTCTGGTGGGGCACCCCCGCCCGGCCTTCGCCGATGGGACGCCGTTCCCGGGGGAGTCCTACCGCCAGCTGGCCAACCAGGTGGTGCATGGGCGGCTCGATCCCCTGGTGCGCGCCGGCGCGGACGTGCGCGCCCTGACCATGCGATGGCGTGAGCCGTGGGGCTCGGACATCGACCCCTTGCTTCCCCACATCCACGCAAAGCTGCTCACGGTGGACGGCCGCGTGGCGACCATGGGCAGCGCCAACCTCGACATCGCCGCCGCCTATTGGGACAGCGAGGCCCTGCTGGTGGTTCAGGACGAGGGCTTCTGCGCCCGCATCGACGGCAAGCTCGACACGCTGTTCGAAGGCTCCCTGCCCTTCGACCCCAACGACGAGGAGTGGCAACAGCAAGCCGCCGCCCGCAAGACCCTCTCGAGGAACTGGCCCAGCTGGGCCACCTAGAGCGGCTCAAACGCCTGAGGGCCTCAGGCCCGGGAGGTCAAGGAGGCAAGGGAGGCGACGACTGAGGCGCACCGAGGGTGCGTCGCAAGGAGCGCCGACCGCAGCCGACGCAGAGATCGCGGGCCTGAGGTTCTCAGGGCCTCAGGAGGGCGTGCTGTTGGCGTCTGATGTCCGCGTTCAAATCCTCGCTGCTCATCGCCTTGTACCGATCGGGCAGCATCTGCCTCGAGCTGCACTCGAACACCGCCAGCAGCTCCATGTACCGCATCATCGCGTCGTCGCGACTCGGGATGAAGTCGTCGGCCGCCGCCAGCAGGTCCGCATCGCCGATGGTCTCGCGGTCGTCGTCGTCGGCGAAGTTGGTGGCGTTGAGCAACACCGCCTCGATCTCGGCCCCGGTCATGCCCTCGACCCGTCGCGCGAAGGCCGGGTAGTCGTTGATGCGGTGCCGGATCTTGTTCTTGCGAAGCAACGCCTTGGTGATCGCGATGCGCGCGTCCTCCGTCTGCGGCGGGAAGAACGGCAGCTTCATGTCGAAGCGACCAGGCCGCTTCATGTCCGCGTCGAGCTTGTCCGGCCGGTTCGTCATCATCACGAAGAGGATGTTCCCGCGGTTGCCCGTATCGCTCATGAACTCCTTGAGCCGCGCCGTCACCCGGGAGTTCACGCCGCCGTCGTTGTCGCCAGCCCCCTGCCCACCGATGGACCGGTCTCCCTCGTCGATGACCACCATCACGTTGCCCAGGGCCTTGACGATGGTGAGGATCTTCTCGAGGTTGCCCTCGGTGCTCCCCACCCACTTGTCGCGGAAGTTCTTGAGCTTGAGCGAGGTCATGCCGCACTCGTTCGCGAAGGCCTCCATGAGGAAGCTCTTGCCGGTCCCCATGGGTCCGACGCCGAGCACGCCCATGGGGACACGCTCCTTGTCCCCCTTCTTGATCGCCGCGACGACGCGGCGAAGCGCTGCCTTCTTCTTCTCCATGCCGCCGACCACCGTGAAGTCGTGACTGCTGTCCATGAACTCGACGAGGCCGAAGCACTCCCGTTCGATGAACTCGCGCTTCCGCTCGGTGATGACGTCCGTCGACAAGCGTCCGTCCATGGCGCGGGCCGAACGGAACAGGTTCTCGATCTGGAAGTTGGTCAGGCCCGCGGTGAGATGGGCCACGCGCTCGGCGGCCATGCCGACCTTGCCCTCCTCTGCAAAGTTCCACTCGGCGAACGAGTGGCGCTCCGCGGCGTCGGGGAGAGGAATCTCGATGCTGGTCAGGCGAGGCGCTGAGCGCACGTTTCGGTCGAGGTCCGCCAGATTCTCTGTGATGAGGATGATGATGTTGTCGGTGGCGAGTACGCCCGGGTCCGACGCCCACCGCTGCAGCGTCACCCGCATCGCGCGGTCCTGCTCGCCCATGAAGCTCACGTCGCCCGCCGGAGACACGGTCTCGGCGTACTCCAGGATGAAGGCGCCGTGCTGGGTGGTGTCCCGGAGGAAGGTCTCGATCCAGGGGAAGAGCCGGTAGGGATCCCGCGGCAGCGCCAAGGGCAGCTGCGCCCGGCCTTCGAGGAGACGGCGGGCGTTCACCGCATTGCGGAAGGGCTGCTCCATGTTCTTGTCGCCGAAGCGCAGCCCCGAGGCCACGTCGTAGAACAGGACCGTGTCCTTCGTGCGGGCCAGCATCGTCGACAGGAAGTCGCTGAGCGGCAGGTAGTCGTCCTTCCAGCGCACCAGGTCGTGCACGTTCCCGTGCAACACGAACAAGGCACTGGCCCCCGAAACGAACCGATCGCGCAGGCGATTCGCCCACTCCGGCAGCTCGGGGCTCTCCTCCACCGCGTCGGTCGCGGTCCCCTTGGAATCAGAAGCCAAAGATCATCCCCACATCGTTGAAGGTCGCGAACAAGAAGATCATCAGGATGAACACGAGACCAGCCCACTGGAAGCGGGCCTGCAGCTCTTCGTCCATCTTGCGCCCCTTGAACTTCTCGTACATCAGGAACATGAAGTGCCCCCCATCGGTGATGGGGATCGGCAGGAAGTTGACCACGGCGAGGTTCACTGACAGCAGCGCGAGGAAGACGAGCAGGTCGCCCGTGCTCTTCTTCGCGAAGGTGTGCGTCGCCCGGAGGATGCCCACGGGGCCGCTGATCATCCGGGCGGACATGCGCCGCATGAACATCGCCTGAAGACCAGCCACGAACTGGTCGAGGATCTGCCACGGCTTCAGCAGCGCCGGGACCAGCGCCTCCGAGGGAGACATCTTGATCAGGTCTTCCCGCACCATCGGGCCGACCCCGATGAAGCCGATGCGGATGCTCTCGTTGGCGTCGGTCGCCGCGAGCTGCACCGAGCGGCGCTCGCCGGCGCGCTCGATCTCCAGGCTCAGCGTGTCGTCCTCGAGGCTGTTGAGGGCGTAGAGCAGGGTGTCCCAGTTTGGGTCGGAGACCGTCCAACCCGGCTCGCCGGTCACGTTGGCCTCGAACTCGCGCACGACGTCGCCCTGGACGAGCCCCGCTTGGGCCGCCGGACCGCCAGGCATCACCTCGCCCACGACGAGGGCGTCGGGAATGGGGCCCGCGATGCCCAGGGGGGACAACGCGTGGGTGCCGAGGGCCCAGTTGCTCGCCTCGACTGGGGTCACAAAGACATCCACCTCGGTGGCGCCGCGCTTGAGCCGGAGTTCGACCCTGGCTCCCTCTTCGGCGTACCAGGAGACGGCCTTCCACAAGGCGTACCAGTTGCCGACGGGCGCGCCGTTGACGGCGAGGACGACGTCCCCAACCTGGGCGCCGGCCTCGTGTGCGGGTCCCGCCGGGTCCACGAAGCCGAGGACCGGAGGCTCCTCGGGCTGGAATCCCAGGGTCTTCGACGGAACCTCGTCGGGCGTCTTGCTCGCAGGGTGGGCCTGCAAGTCGACGGTCTGGTCCTCGCCATCCACCTCGCGTCGCACGGTGACGACGATGTCCTTGTCGCCGCGTCGGCGAATCATCTCGGAGAAGCCCGACCAGGAGGAGATGCCCTGGCCATCGATGGCGACGAGCCAGTCTCCGGGCTCCAGGCCTGCCCGGTCCGCGGCGCTGTCCACGACGACGGTGCGGACGCGCGGCACCAGCGGGCGCCCGAAGTCCGGGCGGTTGAAGGGCTCGGCAGGATCGCGATGCACGGGCGCGTTGATGACCCGACTGTTGCCATCGCGCTCGACGACCATCTCGACATCGGCGCCGGGCTCGAGCGTCGCGTACTTGACGAAGATGTCCTCCCAGGAGGCCACCTTCTTGCCTTCCACCTCGGTCACGATGTCGCCGGGGCGCAGCCCCGACTGGAGGGAGTCGAAGCCCACCGCGCCCACCGCGGGGGGGGACGCGTGGAATCCCACGACGAAGGCGAGGTAGCAGAGCGCAAAGGCGCTCACGAAGTTGGCGATGACCCCGGCGCTGATGATCTGGGTGCGCTGCCAGACCGTCTTGGCCTGGAAGCTGTCGGACCGCATGCGGCTGGGGTCCTCCACCTCACTCGGGAGCTCGTTCTGGCCGAGCATCTTCACGTACCCACCGAGGGGCAGGGGGCCGACTACGTACCTGGTTCCGGTCTTCCCGGTCCACGAGAAGAGCGCGAACGGATAGTCGAATCCGATGGCGAACTTCTCGACGTACACCCCGTTCTTGCGCGCCATGAGGAAGTGCCCCAGCTCGTGCAGAAAGATGACGAGTCCGAAGCCGAAGATGACCTTGATGACGGGAGGCACGGGCGGAGGGTAGGAGCGCCCAAGGGGCCCTGCAAGGTGCCAGCGGGCGACAGCAGTCCCGAGATGCCCCCCTGTGCCGCGAGAGCGAGCGGGGTCGGGCCCCGTCCGCGCTCACTCCCGCAGCCCCCGGTGCACGCACCCTGCGAGCAGTTCGTGACCACGGTCCCCGAAGTGCCAGACATCCGCGAAGGTCGTGGCAGCCTCGCCATCGAACGGACGGCGACAGTCGATGGGAGAGAGGCCGGCGGCCGTCAAGGCATCAGCCATTCGTTGGTAGGCGGTCTTGATCCCGGCGGCTCCCCCGAAGGGCGCGACCGACAGCTCGAGGAGGTCTTGCTCGATCGCGGAGAGGGGCGACTTCTCGAAGAGCGCGGGCTGGAGAACGACGCTGAACTCCGCGCCGGACTGCGAGGCCAGCTCCGCAGTGGCCTGCACGTTCTCCACGAAGAAGGCCACGCGCGCGTCCCAGTCCTGGGAGTGGCCGGCCGGCACAGGCTCTCCCTCGGAGTCGACGGTGTCGAAGTACCCGAGATCGGCTCGATAGCCGTTGGTCAGGTCGTTGAGCCCCGTGAGCATGAGGACCCGCGCCGGCGACTCGTGGGGAAGCGCGCGCGCGATCGCGTAGCGCTCCTGGTCCGACTTCCAGGCGCCCGCCGCGAAGACCACCACGCGGACGGGCTCGTTGGCCTCGGCCTGGTGTGCCTGAAGCCTCCCGAACCAGGTCTTCGCGATCGTCGAGGCGTACGCCCCGAAGCCCACGCTCCCCCCGCTGACCAGCAGAGTCTCGCAGCCGTCGCAGGGGAGCTCTTGGGTGCCGTTCTCCCGAATGACCAGCAGCCCCGGCACATCGGCAGCGCTGTCGCGCCAGCCCAGCACGGGGTCTTTGCTCTTGGGGGCCATGCGCGCCCCCCAGTACCCCTCCCGAGGGCCTTGGGGCGGGACCGTGTGCGCTCTCTCGCGGTAGCTGGCTTCCCAGGCCTCCCGGTTGAGTGATCGCCCGCGCTCCTCCGCAGATGGGCGCGCCAGATACCAGGCGACTCCGGCCCCGATGAGCCCCAGCGCGAGCAGGCTTGGCAGCGCCATGAAGAGCACGCCCCGCAGACCCGGCGGCGTGACGGCCCGGACGTCGGAGTCCATCAGTCGAGGACCACTTTGTCGGCGGTCTCGAGGTGAAGGAGGACCTTTCCCGCACCATCCGAGCTGACGAGGTCCGGCCGGAGCCGGTGCCCCTTGAGCTTGCGCCGCAATCGGGCCAGCACGGTGTCAAAGCGACGGCGGAGCAGCATGGAGTCCTCCTCGCCCGGCCACAGCAGCCGAGACAGGGCCTCCCACTCCAGCGGCGCGCCGACCTCGGCGAGCTCCGAGATCATGCGCGCGGCCTGCCCGGCGAGGGTGGCCGCGGTCACCCCATCGCGCTCGATGACGACCGTGTCGTAGTGACAGACGATCCGAAGAGGCGCATCGACCCGTCCGCCGAGCCGCGTCGCCTGCTCCCCCGCGCGGGAGAGCTCGTGGGCCACCGCCGTGACCTCGACGCCCTCGATGACCGCAGACCACCCAGGCTCCAGGGCCCGGGGGCTCTCGTCTCCCAACTCGACGCGCCAGTCCCCCCCCGTGAACCAGAAGGCCGCGACGGCTGCCGCACTGTGGCGAGACACCAAGCGCGGATGGGGCTTCGTGATCAGCCAGCAGGCTCCTGGGAGCGGCTGGCGCGCGAGCCCCGGCATGGACAAAGCCAGCACCGAGCTCGGCAGGTGGACCTCTTCGACAGTCAGAACCAGGCCGCGAGCGAACTCGATGCGCTGGCCTGCGGCGAGGGTCAGCTCCCGAAGCGGCTTGCCGGAGACCGCGAACATCGCGCGAAGCGACAGGAGCCGCAGTTCTCCGCTCCGCAGGGAGATCATCGCGTGGGCTTCGCTGACTCGCGCGTCGTCGAGATGCAGGGCTGCGGTCCAGAGGCGACCGAGGATGTCGCCGTGCCCGAGCTCGTGCAGCGAGTCGTCGGGCGTGCGGAGAATGACCGATGCGCGCATGCAGCCATTGTGACGGTCAAGGGGCGTCGGGAACACCCTCCCACCGCGAGCGGACCCGCGAGACGAGCTCCTCACGCTCGGCATCGACCACCGACAAGTCCCACAGCTTCAGGGTCCGGTCCCAGCTCCCGGTGGCGAGACGCTCTCCATCTGGGGACGGCGCCATCCCCGAAACACGCCGGGAGTGAGCGGCAATCTGCAGTCGCAGGATCGCGTCCGGCATGGAGTACACCTCCACGGTGCCGTCACTCGTGCCGAGGAACAGCCGCTGCCCCTGGGAGTCGAGCCGAATGTTGCCCGCGCGAGGGCGGGGAATCAGCAGGCGGGCGGAGGCGTCCGGCTCCCTCGCCCCCCGAACCATGACTCCTTCCCGGCTCGTGTAGTAGAGCGTCTCGCCATCGTTGGTCACCACCACCGACCGCACCCCGCTCGGGCTCGGGAGGGCTTCGAAGCGCGGCGGGGCCCCGTCGATGGCGAGATACAGGTCTCCGAGCCGCCCCAAGACCGCGGCGTGGGTGCCGTCGCCGGACACCTCCGCGGAGAGTGGCTGCCACCCCGGAATGGCCCCCCCCGGGATCTCCTCGCCGTCAGGGCCCATCAGGTAGGGGCTCACCAATCCAACCTCGAAGGAGAAGCGGTGTCCGCTCGCCAGCAGGTAGATCGTGTTTGCGCTCGGGAGGACCCGCGACGCCTTCCCCTTCTCCACTCGCAGAAGGCCTACTCCACGTCCGGCCAGGAGCAGCGCGCCGTCGGGAGTCCACGCGACGGATCGGAGTTCGGGCGGAGGATTGACGGAGAGATCCGGGGCAAGGTCCGCGAGATTCAGCCGCGTGGAGAGCGCGCCGTCGTCCGAGAGCACCAGCAGGGCCTCGGCCACTGCGGCGATGCCCTCGGCCCCCCATGCGACGTCAAACAGCCCGTTTGGCAGGGTGCGGCGCGCCCAGCGTGTGGGGGCGGGCACCTCCCAACGCTCGAGTCGCCCGGTACGTCCCACCAAGAGGGTGCCATCGGGCATGAAGCCAAGGCGTCGGACTTCGCCCGGGAGCCGATAGCGAAGGTCCGGATGCTCTCGAGGGATGACCCAACCCCGGCCTGTGGTGTCCATGGCAGCGAGCAGGGCTCCATCGTCCGAGATCGTGACCTGGCGGATCATTCGCTCGCTGAGCTCGATGCTGACGACGCGCCGCCCCTCCTGGAGATCGGAGAGCACGAGGTCTCCCTCCACTCCCCCCGTGAGCAGCCAACGCCCCGCGGGGTCCGCGACCCCCGTCCACGCGATGGAGTCTCGTTCCAGGGGCGGGAGCACCTGCGTCTCGGTCCCATCGACGGCTCGCCGCACCGTGCGACCGCCGCTGCAGATGATCACGTACTCGCCCTCTCGGACGAGCTCCCCGGCCCACTCGAGGCCGCCCCCCCCACAAGGCACGATGTTCTCGACCTCTCTTCCCGCGAGCGCCGTCGCGGTGAAGAAGCGCTGGTCACGTCCGTTCTGGAGCGAGACGTGTCGCCTGGGGAACCGGGAGAATCCACGGCGACCGGATACGGAGACCCGCGTGCCGTCGAGACGGTCGCTGGCACCGGTGCGAGCATCCAACATCAACCAGCGGTGGGAGCCCTCGTTGTAGGCGAGGACCTTGCTGCCGTCGGGGTCCAGGGAGTGGAGCGACGTCGCCACGGGGAGCCGCCAGCGCTCGGTGCCGTCGAAGTCGTGAGCCAACAGCTGATCGCGCCCCACACACAGAACGAACTCGCCCGTCACGCTGAGGAGGCTGCGCTGGCAGACGGGGGTAGGGACCGAGGTGAGGAGCCTCGGGGTCGCGTCCAGACCATGGGCAGCGAGGACGCCCCGCGCTCCGGGGTGTTCCCCCCGCTCCAGAGCATCCGCCGCGAGGGACTCTGCGAGGGTTCGGTTTCCATCGGCCGACGCCTGCCGGGCCTGGAGCACCAGGGCGTCCTGCACGATCCGCTCGTCGACCCCGCCCGGGACCGGGTCGTGCGACCCGAACCAGTCCCCCGCTCCTGCTCCCACCACCAACGCCGCCAACAAGGCAGCACCCCGTGGCCAGAGCCGCGTGGGCGTCGCCTTCCCCGGCATCTCCCGGCGCCCCTCGAACCACCCTTCGAGGGCAAGGGCCATCTCCCCTGCGTCGGCGTACCGATCCGCGGGGTCGCGGGCCAGGGCTCGGTCCACGATCGTGACGAGTCCTGGGTCGACCTCCGGGACGAGGACCGAGAGCGACGTGCGAGAGCCGCTGAGGATCTGCGCGATCATCTCGCGCTGGCTGGGTCCTCGGAACGGGCGCTGCCCGGCGAGGATCTCGTACAGCACCGCGCCCAGGGCCCAGACATCGAGGCCCGGACCCACCTCTTCGCCGCTCGCCTGCTCGGGGCTCATGTAGGCCGGCGTCCCCAGGACAGCCCCCAAGCGGGTCTTGAAGTCCTTGCTGACCACCGCATCCCACTCGTCCTCATCGAGAGTCCGCGCGAGGCCCCAATCCATGACCTGAGTCTCGCCCCAAGGGCCGACGAGGATGTTGTCGGGCTTGATGTCGCGGTGCACCACGTTGGCTGCATGGGCGAACGCGATGGCTTCCACCGCCGCGAGGAACCCCCGCAGGAGGTGTTCGCGCTCCTCGTAGGACGAGCGCGCCTCGATCGCCTCGCCGAGGGACTGCCCCCGCACGAGCCGCATCACGTAGTAGGGGCGCCCGTCGGCGTCCTCGCCCAGATCGTAGACGGGCACGACTCCGGGGTGATCCAGGGCCGCCGTGATCCGCGCTTCGCGCCGTAGCCGCTGCGCCTCGGGGCCATCGGGGGCTCCCAGGGCCTCCTTCACCGCCACTTCACGACGCAGCACGCGGTCGTCTGCGGAGACGACGCGCCCCATGCCGCCCTCACCCAGGAGGGCCCGTTCGCGGTAGCGAGGGTCCTCGGTCACCGGCGCCCAAGCGCCGCTCGAGCCGTACCATTCGCCGCTCGGCAGCTGGCCCGGGCGCGCACCTCGATCGTCTTCCTCGTCCGCCACCGCGACCTGTCGCTCCGTCCCCGGGCGGAGTCTACCCCCGCTGCGGATCGACTACCCTGCGGCCGTGCCCATCGTCCGCACCGCCGCCCGCACTGCCCTGGGAGCCCGACAGGTCGTCAAGGACCTCGGACGCCTCCAGGAGATCGCGCAGATCCTCGCTGGCCACGGCTTTGGTTGGGTCGTCGCCAACATCGAGGTTCCCGGCGTGGGGCTGCTCCGACGGTTCACCGGCGAGGAAGGCCGCACGGAGACGACCCCCGCGCGCGTGACGAACGTGATCAAGGCTCTCGGGCCGACGTTCGTGAAGCTCGGCCAGGTGCTGAGCACCCGCAGCGACCTGATCCCCCGGGAGTACGCCCTCGCCCTCCAGGAGCTCCAGGACCAGGCCGGGCCGGTGCCCTACGAGGACATCGAGGCGGCCATCGAGGCCGCTCTGGGAGGCAAGCCCGACGACATCTTCGCCAGCTTTGACCGGGAGCCTCTCGCCGCTGCCTCCATCGCGCAGGTGCACCGCGCCCAGATGAAGACCGGCGAGGAGGTCGTCCTCAAGGTCCAGCGCCCCAATGTGCGCCAGCGGATCGAGACCGACATGTCGATCCTGGGCTTCCTCGCGCGGCAAGCCGAGGCACAGGCCCCCGAGGTCAAGGCGGCGAACCTCTCGGGCATCCTCAAGGAGCTGAACAAGACCATCGCTCGCAGCACCGACTTTCGATACGAAGCGGACAACATCCACCTCTTCGCGCGGAACTTCGAGGGCAACCCCGACGTCGTGATCCCCAAGGTCTTCGAGCCGTTCAGCAAGGCGACCGTGATCACCATGGACTTCCTGGACGGCGTGCGACTCTCGGACGCCCGCGAGGCGGGCTGCGACATGGCGCTCGTCGGTCAGCGATTCCTGGGCTCGGCGTTCCAGATGCTGCTCCACGACGGCGTCTTCCACGCCGACCTGCATCACGGCAACGCGATGGTCCTGCCGGGCAATCGCCTGGGGCTCATCGACTTCGGGGAGATCGGCCGTCTCACGGACGAGATGCGGGAGAACATCACCACGCTGTTCTTCGCCATCAACCGCCGGGACTTCCGCACCATCGCCCGCATCCTGTGGGAGATCGCCGTCCGCCCTGGCCACGTCGACTACTCCGGCTGGGAAGCGGACGTGCAGGAGGTCGTGGAGGAGGAGTTGGCAGGCAAGGCCATGGGCAACATCGCCGTGGACCAGCTCATCGGCCGCCTGATGGAAGGCGCGATGCGCCACGGCGTGCAGGTCCCAGCGAGCTACACCGTCTACTTCAAGGCCCTGATCACGGCCCAGGGCGTCGCCCACGAGCTCATCCCCGAGGTCGATCCACTGGAAGAGATGATGCCGTACGTGCAGGAGATGGCTCGCCGGCTGTACTCGCGGGAGCGGCTCCAGGAGGAGCTCTTCTACTACATCACGAGCTTCCGCTACTCAGCGAAGCGCCTGCCCCTCGTGCTCAGCCAGCTGCTGCAGGACGTCCAGGACGGGCGCCTCCGCATGCGCTCGATCATCGAGACGAGCGACCAGGAGCGGGCAGAGCGCGAACGCCAGATCAACCGGCTCGTCCAAGCGGTGCTGGTCTGCGGGCTGCTCATCGCCAGCAGCCTCGGTCTGCACGCGACCGGCGTCCCGATGCTCCTCGGAATGCCGGCGCCGGCGACGGTCGGCTACTTGCTGGCCTTTGGCCTCGGTGGCCTGGTCAGCTGGCGAGTCTTCCGCAGCGGCTGAAGGGTCAGCGTGCTCTGGAGTAGCGCCGCGAGGCTGTCGAAGGCCTGCGTCGACTGGCTGGTCTTGACGTTGGGCGCCGCGAGCCAACGCACCACGAGGCTGCACACCTCATAGGCCAGCGTGGGATCCGCCTCGAGACGCGAGATGAACTCTTCGCGAGGCAGCGTGTAGACCATCGCCCCCGAGCCGCCGACCACGACGCTGATCTCGTGCCGCTCGGGCTGGGGCCCCCGACGAAGGGTGCCCTCGTCTGCGCCGCGCACCCCGGTCCCCGGCGGAGTCCCGTTGCGCCCCCGCCCCTTGCTGCCGGAGACCATGGGGTCATCCAGCGGAAGGAGAGCGCTCCAGAAGCCCGTCAACTGGAGTCGGTGCCCTCCGGGAGGGAGCAGCGCTCCGTCCGCTCGCAGGCTGGCCTCGAGCTGGGCCAGCTCCTCGTGCATCTCCTCGGTCGTCGAGAGGAGCGAGAGCTCCACGGGGCCCCGCGCCCGGAGGAGCTCACCCCACTCCACGAGGTAGACCGCGTCAGCGAATCCACCGTACTGGTACAGCGGAGCGCCCGGCTCTCGCCAGCTGGGGCGGAGCCCTTCGGTCAGCTGACGGAATGCCCGCTCGGGCAAGCCGCGGTGGGCAGTCCCGGACGCCTTGCCGGGGGTGAGCCCGTAGACCACGGTCCCCACCGGTCGGGCTCGATGCTGAAGGACGAGCTCCCGCACCAGGCTGAGGCTCAGGTGTGCATCCCGAGCCAGCTCCTCGTGGAACCGGCCCGCGTCGATCTCGCCGAGCGACACGGTCCCCTTCAGCCGAGCACGGAAGCGCGCAGTCCCCCCCGTGAGAGCAGCGACGGCGCCGATGACCTCGCCCGCCCGTGCCGTCCAGAGCGGGGTGTCTCCCCCGTCCAGGGGCAGGAGCTCCACCCGCCCGGCGGCGACGTAGATCACCCGCTCCCGGTCCGTCTCGAAGACCTCCAGTTCCTCGTCGACGACATCGAAGGCGCTCTGCAGCGTCTGGTAGCGATGGTGCGTCCACGCGGCGTCGTCGGGGGGCACGGTGGCGGGCCCGGGGTCCGTGTCCTGGATGGTCTGGGTGGGCATGCCCCAGTCGTCTGCCAGGCGCTCCTCTCGTCCTCCATCGGCCAGCAGACGGGCGTGGCGCAGGAAGGGACTCCCCACCACGGGCGCACGCACGCTCTGCTTCACGAGCGCCCGCATGGCGTCCCGGGCGAGCTCCCGTCGCGCCAGGCGCCGGTGCAGGTTCGGCCCCCCCAGCTCCTGGATCATCTCCAGGTGGCGAAACCAGCCGCGCAGGGCGATCGCGTCCTCGCGGCGACCTTCCGTCCAGAGAACCTGGAGGGCCGCATCCCGAAGGTGCTTGTAGATGAACGAGATCCGGGTGGGACCCTCGCCTCGGTCCGGGACCCCGGAAGGAATCGTCATCACCCGAACCAGAGTGGCCCTGCGACCCGCCAGCTTCCGAGCGAGGTCCGACGCCAGAGGCACCGCGAGCCATGTGGGACTTGACGGCCACCCGGTGGCCCGTCCGCAGGTCAACGACCTCGTGGACGACCCCCATCGAGCCTGCACCAAGCTCCCGCACCGCCTCGAAGCGGGGAGAGAGTGCGGTGTGTTCGGCTGCCGCACGGGTGGCTGCCATCGTTCGGTCCCCCGGGCCCCACCCCGGAAATCCTCATCGGATGTCCCACCGGGATCGAGAACGCCAATCCAGGATTGGTGCTCTAGAGCTTACCGAACGGAATCTTCTTCTTTCGCTCAGGAACGAAGCCTTCGAACACAGCTTTCATCAGGTCCATACCCGCCTTCTTTTCATCGCGGCTGGGGAACTTGATGGGGCTGGTGTGGACGAGGAGCCAGGCGTCCTCCTTGCCGGAGTAGCGGAAGAACTTGAGGTGGGGCTTGTGGTCGCCCTCGTAGCAAACCCAGAGCCACTCGGGCGCGCCCTTGGCGTAGGCCTGCTCGAACTGGCCGTAGAAGTTGCCCATCTTGTCGAGGGCAGGCTCGCCGTAGATACGGACCACGCCGACACCGTCGGCCTCCGCCCACATCATCACCTCTTCCTCTTCGTCCTCGAAGAAGACCGTCTCGGGCAGGTTGTCCCAGTCGAACTCGGCCACCGACTCGGGCTCCGGCTTCTTCTTCTTCTTCGGCGGGGGCTCGTCTTCCTCGTCGGCGGCGATGTCCTCGTCGTCCAGGTCGAGGTCCTCGTCGTCGAGCTCGAGGTCCTCGTCGTCTGCCTCGCGCTCGTCGGCCTCGGCCTTGCGCTTCTTGTCCTCGTCGGCCTTGCGCTGCTTGTCTTCCTCAGCGCGGCGGTCATCGTCGGCCTTGCGCTTCTTGTCGGCCTTGCGCTTGTCGTCGTCGCGGCGACGGCGCTCTTCCTCGGCCTGCTCGCGCTCTTCGTCTTCACGACGCTTCTCCGCCTCGGCGCGCTCGCGCTTCTGCTCTTCCTTGCGGCGCTTCGCTTCTTCGTCGCGCTGCCGCTCCTCTTCTTCGACCTCCGCCTCTTCGTCGATGGCGTCGAAGTCGAACTCGTCTTCGTCCTCGTAGCGGTCGGCGCGACGCACGACGTCGCGGTCGTCGTCGTCATCCTCGTTCTTTGCAGCGAGGGCGGCGACCTCGTCGTCCTCGTCCACGGCCACGCGCTGGCGGCGGCCACGGCGGCCTCCACCTTCGGGCTCGTTGTCCACGATCTCCTTCGCGAACACGCGCAGCGTGCCCTTCTGGGAGGACTTGACCCCGGAGGGGTGCGAGATCTGGACGGAGTAGGTGCCGTCTCCCGCCGGCAGGTCCTCGGGCACGTCGAGGTCGACTTCGAGCTCGTGGAAGCCGATGTTGCGGGTCATGTTGAACTGGTCGACCTTCTCGGTCCCGTCGACTGAGTACTTCACGTCCACCGTCAGAGCCACGTCGTCTTCGACGCTCCAGCCGCCCACCGCCATGTCCATGAGCAGCACCGCCTCCTCGCCGGGAAGCACGACGGAGGGGTCGAGCTCGATGCGCTTGAGATCCAGGGCGCTGCCCAGGTGCACGAACTCCTCACGCTCACCCCGCAGGGGCACGCCGTCGAGCTCGAGGCTCGTCAAGACCCGGTACGAACCGAGCTGCGCAGCGGAGGTGTAGCTGGAAGGCACCTTGAGCCAGGTCGTCGTCTCGTTTTCACCCACCGCGGGGGTCTTCGACGTGCTCTTGACGGCGAAGTCCTTGATGGGGTTGCCCGAGCGGTCGTAGGCCTGCGCCACCACCTGGATCTTGTGTCCTTCGGCCTTGCCTTCCACGTCGTACTTGACCTTGACCTGCACGCTCTTGCCGGCGCGCGTAGCCAGGTAGGGCTTGCCTTCGGTCCTGGCACCCACGGCAACATCCATCAGCCGGACGTCGATGGGTGCGTTGGCCTGGGCGATGCGCGCCTCTTCACGCTTGCGCTCGTCCTCGGCCTTGCGAGCCTCCTCACGCTTGCGCGCTGCCTCGGCCTGACGCTTCTCCTCGGCGCGAGCTCGGTCCGCTTCGGACTTCGCCGCCTCTTCCTTGCGGCGCTCCTCTTCGACCCGCTGGCGCTCCTTCTCGGAGAGGCCGGCGTTCTCGCGCTCAGCGAGCTTGTCGGCCTTCTCGGCCTCCGCCTCGGCGACGGCATCGCCCATCTCGAGCGCGCGCGTCTCGCCACCGAACAGCTCTCCGACCTCGACGGACGTGGCCTCGCCGGAGTAGCTGAGGGTGTAGACCGGGTCGAACCAGTCCATGTCGTCAGGGCGCAACGACCTCTCGAAGCGACGCCACCAAGAGACCAGATCGTCCTTGTATGCCATGACCTTGAAGGGTCGGTCGCTGTCGTCGTCCTCGTTCTCCACCGCCCGCAAGGGCCAGTGGTTCGGGTTCTTGGCCAGGCCTTCCACGGCGCGGGCATCGTTCCCGTTGAGCTCGCGCACCCAGCGGCCCGCGGTCTTCTCGATGATGCGGCGCGAGATGGCCCGCTCACCGTTCTCGAGGGCCTCGCCCGAGACCCAGCGGTCGAGGTGGCCCAGGTAGAACTTGATGTCGCCTTCGCGGTCGAAGAAAGGAACCTCGCCCTTCTGTACGGCCGTGGCGAAGAACTCGGGAGACGTGCCCACGTAGAGGTGAGCGGCGTCGAAGTCGACCATCAGCGGCGTGTAGAAGTAGACGAAGCCGAACACCTCAGCGACCTCGTCGCCCCGCTCGGTCTCGGCGTTCACCGTGATCGTGGACACGCCGTAGCGGGTGGGGTGCTTGATCTTCTTGGTCTCCCACTCCCAGTCCTCGACGTACTCGCCGCGCAGCTCCTTGAGCGCCTCGCCGCGCTCGATCTCCGCGGCGCGGGTGCGGTAGCGGGCGGACGTCAGCACATCCTTGACGTACTCACCGGACTCCTGGGGCCACGGAAGAGCACGGTCGGCAGCGATGTAGTCCCGGTCGACGAGCTTCTCGACGGAGCGGATGTTCTTCTCCATCTCGTCGCCTTCGTCGTCGACGGAGCGGCCCTTGTACTTGACCCAGGCGCCCTCGCCTCGATCCGGCAGAGAGCTGAGCCTCGGCAAGCGCACGTCGCCGCCGGTCCAGTTGTCCGGACGGGACTTGAGACCCACGGACTCGATCTCGGGGTCGTCGTCGGCCTCGTCCACGAACCAGCCGGTGACCACGCGGAACTTGTTGGCCTCGGTGTGCGAGACGAGTCCCGGATCCGGTCCGATCAGCACGGGGGCTGCGAAGTTGATGAAGCCCTGGCCACGGTCGCCCGGCGTCTCCCAGACGATGCGTACGGCCGGGTCGTCGGGGCCGGCGATGAGGTACTCCTCCAGGTTGAGGAGGGTGCCTCGAAGCGACTCCACCGGTCGGTCGGACTCCATGGCGTCCTCGAGCGCCGGACCGATCTGATCCTCCCAGAACTCGAGCGACGGAGCGCGCACCACGTAGAGCCCCGAGAGGATGCGGTAGCGGTTGGCGCTCTTGATGCCGGACTTGAGGACGCGACGCTCGATCTTGTTGGCGGTCAACTCGTCCTTGACCAGCAGGCCGCGCACTTCGATCTGTCGGTCGCGAGCCGTGACCGGGTTCGCCACACACAACGCCAAGAGGGCGAGGAGGGAGACGAGCCAGCGGCGCGAGGTGGGGGAGGGAGTTCTCATCATCTATTCCTCGAGGAGGTTCCCTTCGTCGTCGACGGCCACGATGGCGCCAAGACCGAGATCCTCTACTGCAGGACCGGCTACGGCGCGATCTCCGACCACGAGGATCATGAGGTCGTCGCCGCTGACCACCTCGGCGTAGGCCGCCTGAGCCTGCTCGCGGGTGATGGCGGCGATGCGGGCGCTCTTGCCCTGCAAGTGGCCTTCGGGGTAGCCGAGGGCGTCGGCGGTGGCGAACTGGCTGAGGACCGAGGCCATGCGCTCGTAGGAGCCCGGCTCAGCCTGAACCATGGCGCCCACGCTGCGCCCGTGCTCCTCGTCGGTGATGGGGACATCGCCGAGAGCGCCCCGGATCTCCTTGAGGAACTCCGTGATGGACGCTGCGGTGACATCAGCCCGGACGGAGGACGTGGCTGCGAAGTAGCCGCCCTGGCGGTAGGCGCGGAAGCCCGACCGGGCGCCGTAGGTGTAGCCCTTGTCCTCGCGCAGGTTCATGTTGATGCGCGCGGTGAAGTTGCCGCCGATGGGGTGGTTGCCCAGGATCCGCAGATCGTGGGTCGCCGGGTCGAAGGCGGGCGCAGCGTTGCCGAGCAGGAGGAAGGACTGCGACGCGCCAGGCTTGTCTACCCAGTAGACGGTCACTCCCTTTTGGGGCTCCACCGGAGCCACTTCGACGACCGGCGCCTTGCTCTTCGGGTCCGCGGCCCAGGTCCCAACCGTGGCGTCGAGGATGGGCTTCAGGGTCGCCTCGTCCATGCGAGTCACCACCACGAGGGAGGTGTTCGCCGGAGCCCAGTCGTTCATGTGCCACTTGACGACGTCGCCGCGGGTGAGGGCACTCAGCGACTCCTCATTGCCTCCGCCGGGGCGACCGATGTAGGAGTCACCGAAGACCAGCTTCTTGCCGACGCGGGTTCCGACGGTGGGCAGGTCGTCCTTGCTCGAGAGCAGGCTGCGCTTGCGGTCCTCGATCACCCGGTCCAGGTCTGCCTGGGCGAGCGTGGGGGACCCGAGCATCGAGAGCACCAGCTCCAGAGTGGGCTCGAGCTTGTCCTCGAGAGAGTTGATGCGCACCACGTTGTTGTCGAGGGACGCCCCGAGGCTGACATCCGAGGCCAGCCGCTGCAGGGCCTGCTCGAGGTCCAGGGCGTTCATCTCGCCCGCGCCTTCGTTGAGCATGTCGGCGGTGACGGCAGCGAGGCCCTCCTTGCCGACGGGGTCAGCGGCGGACCCAGCGCCCACGTGTAGCCGCATCTCCACGAGGGGCACGGCGCCGGTGGTGACGAGGGTCACGGGGATGCCGTTGGCCAGCGTGAAGCTCGTGGACTCGGGGACCGAGAACTCGGGGGCGGGGCCGGGAGTCGGCATCGCGGGCCAGGCAGCTTCGGCGGGAGCAGCCGCTTCAGCGACGGCCTCGGCGGCAGCAGCGTCGGCGGTGCCGGACGTCTTGGCGTTGGGGCCCCAGCAGCAACCGGCGAGGGCGAGGGAGGCGCTGACGGACAGCACCGTGGTCAGAAGCGCGCGGGCGTTCACTGGGCACCTCCTTCAGAGCCGCCACCATCGGTCGGAGCTTCCTCCTCCGGGGCCGGCCGTACGATGAGCTCGATGCGCTTGCTGTCGTCGAGCACCGCGTTGGTCCACTTCGACAGACTCTCCTGCGTCACGCCCGTGTAGCGGTTCAGGTCCTGCTGGGCCCAGTCGGGCTCCCCGAGGTAGCCGTTGTACATGTGCAGCATGGAGCCGCGACCGGCCACGGACTCGAGGCGCTGGTAGAAGCTCTTCTGCCAGGAGTTCGTCGCCCGCTCGAGCTCGTCGGCGGTGGCGCCGTCCTTCTTCAGGCGGTCAATCTCCTCCTGAAGGGCGGCCTGAACCTCTTCCACGGTGTGCCCGGGGGCGACGGTGGCGTAGAGGATGTAGCGGCTGCCGAGGCGGGCGCTGGCCTGGAAGGCAGCGACGTCCTTGGCGATGCGGTCCTCGAAGACGAGGCGCTTGTAGAGGCGGGAGTTCTTGCCGTCGCTCAGGATGCCGGAGAGCACGTCGAGGTCGGCGTCGCCGTCGGTAAAGAAGGCGGGGCTGCCCCACGCCCAGTAGACGCGCGGGAGCTGGACCTCATCGGTGATCTCGATGGTCTTCGCTTCGATGACACCTGGGTCGGCCTCGGTGACGGGGCTCGGCTGCTCGCCCTTCGGAATGGGCCCGAAGTACTGCTCGATCCAGCCCTTCACCTCGGCCTTGTCGAAGGAACCGGCCACCACGAGCGTGGCGTTGTTGGGCACGTACCACTGGGTGAAGAAGCCCTTCACGTCGGCGAGGGTCGCGGCCTCGAGGTCCTCGTGGGAGCCGATGGTGGTGTGCTCGTAGGGATGGTCCGTGGGGAACATCTCCTCGCTGAGGTACACCCAGACTTCACCGTAAGGCGTGATCTCGTAGCGCTGGCGCCGCTCGTTGCGCACGACCTCGCGCTGGTTGTCGAGCTTCTGCTGGGTCAGGGCCGGAAGGAGGAAGCCCATGCGGTCGGCCTCCATCCAGAGGGCCAGCTCGACGCCGTTGGTGGGCAGGGTCTCGTAGTAGTTGGTGCGGTCGCCGTTGGTGGAGCCGTTGATCCGGGCGCCGAGGGGCTGAAGGGGCGCGAAGTACTCGCCATCGGCGTGCTCGCTGCCGTTGAACATCAGATGCTCGAAGAGGTGCGCGAAGCCGGAGCGCCCCTTGACTTCGTCCTTGCTGCCTACGTGGTACCAGAGCTCGACGTGGGCGATGGGGGTCGCGTCGTCCTCGTGCAGGATGACCTGCAGACCGTTCTCCAGCTCGTACTCCTCATGGGGAATGGAGATGGTGGGCTCGGCCAGGGCCGGTCCAGCGACGACTGCGGCGCAGAGCGCGGCCGACAGGGTGGTTCGCACAACGAAGGAATGGTTCATCCGGTCATCCTCATCTCCGCTTCCGGCCAACGCCTGCCCGGTACGCGAAGGGCGTGCGTTGGTAACACGCGGGGGGAACCCGGGCAAGGTCGCCCATAGGCCGCGCCGGCCCTCATCCCAGGCGCCTTGCCGGTGCGCACAGGCGCAGCAATCATGACGCCGTGCCTCGCCCCCCAATCCGCGCAGTGCTCGTCGATCCCGAAGGCAGGGAGCGCTCGGCGTTGATCCGAGGCCCCGCCGGGGTCGTGCGCGTCGGTCGTGCCCCCGAGAACGACATCCAGGTCATCTCGCCCTACATCTCGCGACGTCACGCGGAGTTGGCACTGCACGATGATGGCGTGCAGTTCCGGGACCTCCGAAGCACGTCGGGTTCGTATCTCGACGGCCGCCGCATCACCGAAGTCGTGCTCCAGCCGGGCCAGGCGGTGCGGCTCGGCTCCCCCGACGGCATCCGGCTGAACATCCAGGAGCCCCAAAGGGGCGGCGTCTGGCCTCGGCCGGCGCTGTCGTCGGGAGACTTCTCGGCGGTGGACCTCGGAGAGGATCCCGAAGCGGCTGACGACGCCCCGGACCACACGGAGATCGTGCAAGTGGCGGCCCTGGAGAGCTCTCCCTACCTCTCTGCGAGCGTGGTCGCCGCGAACCAACGCAAGAACGGGAAGACCGAAGAGCGCCTGCGCACTCTCATCTCGGCCACTCAGGAGTTCCTGAGCGTCTCCACGGTGGACGCCCTCGTGGGCAAGCTCCTGCAGGAGATGATGAAGATGCTGCCTGTGGAGCGGGGCATGGTCCTGCTCGACGAGGGCGGCGAGCTCAAGCCTGTGCGGTGGCTGGTCCGCGGCGAGGAAGGAAGCGCAGTCTTCGACCCCCTCGCGTCCATCTCGGCCGAAGTCTTGCGGGAGGCGGTGGCGGAGCCAGACCTGCCCTTCCACCCCATTCAAACCGTGACCAACCGCGTCTTCGCCGAGGGGGTCGGACTGCTGACCCTCGACGCACCGTCGGATCAGCGGCTGGAAGGCAGCAAGTCGGTGCTGCTGCAGTCCGTGCGGTCGATCCTCGCTGCTCCGCTCTCGACGGCCGAGGGCATTCACGGGGTGCTCTACCTCGACACGCGACGGGCCCTTCGCAAGGACGACGGAGATGCCCTCGACTTCCTCATGGCCGTGTCGCGCCAGGCAGGCACCGTCCTGCGTCAACTTCAGCTGCTCGACCGCCAGAAGCGGATGTTCGAGTCGATGATGCGCGGCCTCGCTGCCTCCATCGACAAGCGTGACGGACTCACGGCCGGTCACTCCGCGCGCGTCGCTCACTACAGCGTCGGCACGGCCGAGGAGCTCGGCCTCGATGAGACCAGGCGCTACTCCATCTACTACGCGGCGATGCTCCATGATTACGGCAAGATCGGGGTGGATGACGCGGTGCTGAAGAAGCCGGCGAGGCTCACCCCCGCTGAGTACGAGCACATCAAGCTCCACCCTCGATACACGTACGACATCCTCAGCAAGATTGCGTTCCCGCCCGAGTTGGCGGACCTGCCCATGACCGCGGCGTCACACCATGAGCGCATGGATGGAGCGGGGTATCCCTTCGGGCTCCAGGGCGAGGAGATTCCCCTGGGCGGCCGCATCATCGCCGTCGCCGACGTGTACGACTCCCTGACGCGCAAGCGGCACTATCGCGACCCGATGCCCCTGGACGAGGTCCTCGACCACCTCGAGGAGGGCCGGGGTGAGCGCTTCGACCCCAAGGTCCTCGACGCCTTCTTCCGCTACCACACCAAGGAATTGGCGATGAAGGAGGAGCGGCGGCGACGCAAGCGAGCGCGCGGGGTAGACGAGGCACCGACGACCGCCCACGAGACGGTCATGACTGGTGAGCCGACGGACTACTCCCGCACGGGGCCCATCGAGGGGCTGTCGGTCCTCGACTCCGAGGACGAAGTGGTCGTGGTGGAGCCGACACTCCGGCTGGAGCCGTAGCCGCGGCCCAGAAGCAGAAGTCTCCGCCGGAGAGCAGGCGCGCGAAGACGAGGGCCTGGCGAGCGGCTCCGGCGCTTCTTCGAGTGAACGGATCGCCGATCGAATCGGTGGCCGTCCGCTCGAAGCACCCCTACCCGTCAACGACGCTGGTTCAGGAGTTCACTTGAAGTACACCGCATGCGCCACATTGCTCCTTGTTGCTTCCCTTGCTCAGGCCGGGTGCAACAACGACTTCAGGGATTGCAGCGAGGTGGACGCCTCCGCCGCCGAGTCCCTTCCTCAGTCGCTCTCCCAAACCGGTCTGTACGGCGACATCGCGAACGACGTCGTGGTCGACGCGGCGATTCTCTTTGAACCCGAGTTCCCCCTCTGGACGGACGGCGCCACGAAGCGACGGTGGCTCGTTCTTCCCGAGAGCGGACAGGTGGACACGACGAACCCCGACGAATGGGTGTTTCCCGTCGGGACGAAGTTCTTCAAGGAGTTCACCCGCGACAGCACGCGCCTCGAGACGCGCTTGAACACGCGGACAGCGGACGGCTGGACCGGCGTCGCATACATCTGGAACGAGTCGGGCGACGATGCGGTGCGACAGCTCGATGTCGCCGAGGACGTCAAGGGGACGACTCACGACGTCCCCAGCGCAGTCCAGTGCCTTGCCTGCCACGGCGGACGCGGCAACTTCAGTCTTGGCTTCAGCGCGACGCAGCTCGCGCCAGAGACCCGTTCTGATCTCTATGACGCGGGGTTCTTGTCCGACCGCGTCGACGCAGAGCTGCAGCTGGAGCCCATCGCGAGGGCCGGGCTCGGCACCCTTCACGGCAACTGCGCTCATTGCCACAACAGCCGGCGCGACGAGCAACCCCAGGCGACCTCCTGCTACGCGCCGCCCGTCAACGACGACGACGACCCGATCGACTTCTCGCTCCCGCCAGACCTCGCCTCGGTCGAGGAAGCACCCGCAGTGCGGACGGCCCGCTGGCAGCTGGGCGAGCTAGACGACAGCGCACTGCTGGATCGAATCTCCACCAGAAACTTGAGCTTGGCCGACGACGCATCCATGCCCCCCCTCGGGACCGAGGTCGTCGACGACCGCATGGTGGAGACGATCGAGGCATTCATTGCGACCCTGCCGCCACGAGTAGAGCGATGACGTTGACGGTCCACCCGAACGCGTTGATGCCTATCGCGCTCGCCCAGATCCCCGGGCTTCTGTAGAGCTCGAGGCGGTCGCCGTTCCGCACAGGGAGCACGATGCCTCCGTACCCGAAGACGGCTCTTCTATGTCGCAGCGTCTCCCAATAGGATCCGTCGCACCTCACTCAGCGGCGTGGCCCAGTGGTCCTCGAACGGGAACTCGAGGAACGGGCGCGCGGCCTGGCCCCGCTTCCACGCAGTCCGAGCGATGGAGAGGTACCTGAACGGCAGCATCTTGTGCTGGAGGAGTCCCACCACGGGGTACCCGAAGGTGAGAATGACCCAGGGGCTCCTGATGCCCAGGTTCCCCATCACGAATGCCTGCAGCTCCATCTCCGAGAGGTCATCGGTCTTGTACCCGGTGACGACGTGGTAGCAGTCATGGGTCTCGCGGTAGCGTTTGCTGATGTAGTCGTGGTCGTCATCCAACGGCTGGTCCGTATGAAACGGTGGAAAGCCGTTGGAGTCGAAGTAGTCGACCAGCGCCCGGCCGAGAGAGCCTTCAGGGAGGTCCGACAGGGCCCCGAGGTCGAGGTCGTTGCGCTCCAGCGAGGGCCGGTCGCTCAAGAGCCGAGCGCCCTGCGGCGTCGCTCGCATTCGCTGAATGTGGGCCTCGTAGACCTCGTAGTCGAACGCCCGATTGATGAGCGCGCCAGCAGCCGGGTTGCCCGCGTCCTCCTTGAGCACCATCAACGTTTGGAAGCCCACGAGGACTCGGCGCGGCCACGACGCGTTGTCGGGCAGGTGGGGAAGCGCAGCGGGGGGACTCGCGGTCGTGTCCATCTGGCGAGCGTAGCGACAAGGGCCCGTCTCTCCAACGGGACATGGCGCCCGCCAGCTGGGCCGAGCCCAGGGCAAGCTCCGCGCGTATCTTGTGAGTTCATGCCTTCGCTTCACCTGCTGCCCTCTCGCGCGTCGACTCTCCTGGCCCTCGCGGTTCTCGCCGGCTGCCCCTCGGCGGAGCCCGGCCCGTCGAACCCCGGAGACATCCCAACGGAGCTCGGCGGTGATCGGCCCGCGGCCTTCCAGGTCCCCGCGGACTACGACGGCCTCTCTCCCCTGCCCCTGCTGATGTTGCTCGGTGGCTACGACTACTTGTCCGCCGACCTCGACGAGTGGCTCGGGGTGAGCGAGCACCCCGACGACCTCAACGTCGCCTTGCTCATGCCCGATGGGCTCATCGACTCGGGCGGCTCTCCGTTCTGGAACGCCACCGACACCTGCTGCGACTACGACGGCACGGGGGTCGATGACGTGGCGTATCTCGAAGGGCTCATCACGGAGGCGGGGGACACCATCCCCCTCGACGCCAGCCGTGTCGTGCTCGTGGGACACAGCAACGGCGGCTTCATGGCCTACCGGATGGCGTGCGAGGCGGACACGCCAGTGACCGCGCTCGTCTCCATCGCGGGGTCTGGGTGGCTCGACCCAGACGACTGCGACGCCACCGAGCCCGTCTCCGTGCTCCAGGTGCACGGGGAAGACGACGAGATCATGCCTTTCGCCGGGGACACCGACGCTCCGGGAGCCCTGGAGATGCTCGAGCGCTGGGCAGGACGAAACGACTGCACGACGAACTTGGAATCGCAGGGCGACGGGCGCGAGTACGCCGACGACGGCATCGACGACGAGACGGCGGTGTCCAGGTACTCGGGGTGCGGGGGGCAGGACGCAGAGCTGTGGCTGATGGAAGGCAACGACCACTACCCGGAGTTCCGGCCGCTGTTCACCACGGCTGCACTGGACTGGGGTCTCGCCCGACCGCGGGAGTAGACACGAAGGACGCCATGGAGCCGGACTCCATCGCTGCTCCCGTGCTCATCGCCCAGGGGTGAGACCTCCGTGCTGGAGCTGGGCAGGGGGAGCACACCTCATGGCAGGCCCGCCGTCGACAGGACGAGGAGTGGGAGAGCGCCTATCTGAAGGAGAGACCCCCGATGCCCGCCTGGGAGTCGTCGTTGCGGGTCGCGGCGCAGTGACGGGAGACCCCGCAAAGCCCGACATTCCTTGCGTCCTCCGGTCCTGGCAGCTATCACGCCGCACCGATCGGAGCCCCCTTGACTGACGAAACGAACACCGAGACTCCTGAAGAGGCCGCGCCGGCCTCCCAGGAGAACGCCCCTGACGAAACCCTCGCCTGGGACGACATCGCCCTCTCTCCCGCGCTGCGCGCTGGAGTGGACGGACGCGGCTACGCCAACCCCACCGCGGTGCAGGCCAAGGCCATTCCGATCGCGCTCGAGGGCCACGATCTGCTCGTCCGCAGCAAGACGGGCTCGGGCAAGACGGCCGCCTTCATGATCCCGACCCTCGACCGCATCCCCGCCGGCTACGGCAAAGCTGGCTGCGTCGTGATGTGCCCCACCCGCGAGCTCGCCATCCAGGTGGCTGAGGAAGCGGCGGAGCTCTGCAAGGAGAAGGAGCTACGCATCGTGCGCGTGTACGGCGGTGTGCCCATCGGGCCGCAGGCTGACGCGCTCAACGCGGGCGCAGAGGTGGTCATCGGGACGCCGGGCCGCATCCGCGACCAGATTCGCCGGGGGAACCTCGACCTGAGCAACGCCCTGGTGGGTTGCCTCGACGAGGCCGACGAGATGCTGTCCATGGGCTTCTTCGAGGAGGTCACCTCCATCCTCGACGAGCTGCCCAAGGACGTGCAGATCCTACTGTTCTCCGCGACGGTGGAGGCCGAGCTGAAGAAGCTCATCGGCCGCTACCTCAAGGACCCGAAGGAGATCTACATCTCCGTCGACAACGAGCAGGCCAACAAGAACATCCACCACGTGCTCTACGAGACCACGTTGGAGTACCCGAAGCCGCGCCAGCTCCTCTACGTGATGGAGAAGGAGTCTCCCGGCAGCTGCATCGTGTTCTGCAACACGCGCTCGGACACGGAGACCGTGGCTCGCTTCCTGAACCGCCAGGGCCTGGGTGCGGAGCCCATCAGCTCCGACCTCACGCAGAAGGCGCGCGAGCGAGTCATGAAGCGCATCAAGGCCGGCGAGATCGAGGTCATGGTCGCGACGGACATCGCGGCGCGCGGCATCGACATCAGCGACCTGACCCACGTCTTCAACTACTCCCTCCCCGAGGACCCAGCGGTCTACGTGCACCGCACGGGCCGCACCGGCCGCATCGGCAAGAAGGGCACGGCCGTGTCCTTCATGGGCGGCAAGGAGATCCAGTGCCGCAAGGTCCTGGAGGGCAAGTACGAGATCGACTTCGAGGAGCGGGAGCTCCCGACGCGCGAAGAGGGCGAGCGCATGTGGACCAACCGTGGTCTGCGTGAGATGAAGGAGACGATGCAGGCGGGGATGCCCTTCGAGGGGTTCCTCTCCATGGCTCGTCACCTCCGCGAGCAGGGACCTGGCGCCGACGCGTACGTGGCTCTCGCTCTCCGCGGCTTCTTCCGCTTTGCGCGCATGGAAAAGGCGCGCAAGGAGATGGAAGCCGAGTTCGGTGAGGACGCGGCCTTCGAGATGCGCGAGCGCCAGAGCCGAGGCGGCCCTCGCGGCGGCGGCGGACGGCGTGACGGTGGAGGCCGAGG
>JAGSHC010000075.1 GCA_023954745.1 Deltaproteobacteria bacterium
CCAGCACCGCCAGCATCACGCCCACCGCGTCTCCGTCCCCGATCTCCGCGAGGGCCCGCAGCGCGCGGAACCTCGCCACCGGCTCGGTCCCCTCCTGAGCGAGCCATCGCAGGCGTCGTCGGTCGCGGCGGGTCACCAGCGAGTCGACGTCGTCGCCGGCCAGGGCGCGCTTCACGCGGGTCTTCAGGGGCTTTCGAAAACGGTCGATCAAGCTCATCGCGGGGATGATAGCCACCCATGTGGGGGTCGCAGACTCGCCACGCCGGTGCCGCGATCTCCGGGGCAGTAGACTCGTCTCGTGGCCGAGGAACCCCAGATCCGCAGCGTTCGCCGTACGGAGCCCCGCCCCATCACCGCTGCCGAGCCGCGTCAGCGGCCCGGTATCTCCCTGCGCGCTCGGGTCATCGCCGGGTACGTGGTCATGCTGGTCCTGCTTCTGCTGGTCTTCGGCGCAGTCCTCGGCCAGCTCGGCCAGCTGCGCTCCGACCTGGCCCTGCTCTCGGAGGGCTACCTCCCCCTGGCTCAGGAGATCGCGGGCGTTGCGTCGTGGTCGCCCCAGACGGACTCCCAGCCGGGAATGATCGAGCGCCTCTACCGCGAGCGCCGGGTCGATGCGTGGATCTTCAAACGCATCGAAGGACACCTCGAGCGCTCTCGCCTCATCACCGAAGCGATGCTCGGCGAGCCGCTCCGGGACGACGATCGCGCGTCCATCGAGCCCATTCGCGCCCAGGTCATCCTGGCGCTGAAGGTGGCCGACGAGATCCAGGACACGCACGCCCTCTTCGTGGCCGCCGTCGAGAATGCGCCCGCCAGCGCGGTCGAGATGGACCTCGAGCAGGACGCCGACGACCCTGGCGTCTACGTCCCGCGGCTGCTCGATCTGGAGCGGCAGCTCGACATCAATCTTCGCATCCTGACCAAGCGCATCTCCCGGCGCATCAGCCGCGTAGTCGATCGCACCCGAGCTGCGCACCGGGACGCGGTCGTCTTCGCGGGCGCGGTCTCGGCCGTGGCCTTCGTGGTCGCCATCCTCCTTCTGCTCAACACCCACTTCGCTCTGCGTCCCATCCGGCGGCTCATCGCGGGTGCGGAGCACATCCGGGAGGGCTCCTTCGCCGAGCGCGTGCCCGTGGAGACGCGGGACGAGATCGGCCGCCTCGCGCGCTCCTTCAACTCCATGGCCGCGAGCCTCGAGGAGCGGGAGCGCGCCCTCGAGCGCCGCACCGAGCAGCTGGAGGAGGCGCTGGCGGACCTGCGGGCCACGCAGGATCGCGTGATCCGCACCGAGCGTCTGGCTGCCATCGGCCACATGGCGGCCCAGATCGCTCACGAGGTCCGCAATCCCCTGAACGCTCTGGGACTGAACGCCGACCTCCTCGGCGAGGAGATCAGCGAAGGAAACACCGACGACGCCGCGGAGATCCTCGGGGCGATCCAGAACGAGGTCCGCCGGCTCACCGAGATCACCGAGGCCTACCTCTCCGTCGGGCGCCTTCCGCCCCTGCGCCTCGAGGTTCAGCCGCTGGCCCCCATCATCGAAGAGCTC
Organism: Deltaproteobacteria bacterium; assembly: GCA_023954745.1. Classification (GTDB taxonomy): domain Bacteria; phylum Myxococcota_A; class UBA796; order UBA9615; family UBA9615; genus JAGSHC01. The sequence continues at coordinate 1,550 of JAGSHC010000075.1, forward strand.
GTGCGCTTCCAGGCCGAAGAGCTCGGCATCGCCCTGGTCGAGGTCTCCCTTGATCTTCCAGCGCTGCCCGAGGTGCACGTCGACGCGGACCAGCTCCGCCAGGCATTGCTCAACATCCTGCGCAACGCCGTCGAAGCCCTCGCCGAGCATGGTGGCGGCGCCGTCCGCATCTCTGCCGCCATGGAGGGAGCGTGGGTCCTCATCGAGATCGCCGACGACGGCCCCGGGATGGCCGCCGAGCACGTCTCGCGGATCTTCGACCCCTTCTACTCCACGAAGAGCACCGGCTCGGGCCTCGGACTGCCGCTCACCCAGCAGGTAGTTGGGGAACATGGGGGTCGCATCGCGTGTATAAGCAGCCCCGGCGAGGGCACGACGTTCAGCATTCGGCTGCCCGTGGCCTCCCCACCCGAGCCTGACTCCGCATGAACGCAGCCCCCGCCCCGCGCATCCTCGTCGCCGACGATGAGGAGTCGAACCTGACGGTCCTCCAGCGGATTCTCGGCAAGGCCGGCTTCGATGTCGCCATCGCCCGCTCGGGCCCCGAAGCCCTCGACGTCCTGCGGGCAGGACCTCCGGCCGACCTGCTCCTCACGGACTTGCGGATGCCTGGGATGGATGGCCTCGAGCTGCTGAAGGCTGCCAGGACCATCGCCCCGGAGCTCGAGGTCGTCGTGATGACGGCGTTCGGCACGGTCGAGGTCGCCGTCGAGGCCATGCATCAGGGCGCCTACGACTTCCTCACCAAGCCTCTGGACAAGCGCGGCCTGCTCAAGACGGTCCGGAAGGCCCTCGAGAAGGGCCAGCTCCTGGCCGAGAACCGGCGCCTCCGCGAGCAAGTCGCGTCGCAAGCCGAAGCGACGGGTCCCCTCTCTTCGATGGTGGGGATCAGCGCCGCGTTCCGCGAGGTGATGGAGCAGGTCAGCCAGGTGGCGCCGTCTGAGGCCACGGTGCTGATCAACGGGGAGTCGGGCACGGGCAAGGAGTTGCTCGCCCGTGCCATTCACGACCTGTCCGACCGCAAGCGTGGACCGCTGGTCCGGGTGAACTGCGCCGCGATCCCGGAGACCCTCTTCGAGAGCGAGCTCTTCGGGTACGAGAAGGGAGCCTTCACCGGGGCGGCCAACCGCAAGCCAGGTCGGTTCGAGTTGGCCGACGGGGGCACCCTCTTCCTCGACGAGGTCGCCGAGATGAGCATGGCGGCCCAGGTGAAGCTCCTCCGTGTGCTGCAGGAGGGGGAGTTCGAGCGCGTGGGCGGCACCAAGACGGTGAAGGTCGACGTGAGGCTTCTGGCGGCGACCAACCGGGACCTCGAGCGCATGGTGGCCCAGCGCACCTTCCGCGAGGACCTCTACTACCGCCTCGCGGTCATCCCCCTTCGCCTTCCGCCTCTGCGGGAGCGACCCGAGGATGTCGCGCTGCTGGCGTCCCACTTCCTCGAGCGCTTCGCCACGAAGAACCGCAAGGCTTTGCGAGGCATCACCGACGAAGCCCTCAACGCGCTGACGGCCTGGAGCTGGCCCGGAAACATCCGCGAGCTGGAGAACACGATGGAGCGCGCGGTCGTGCTGTCCCGCTCGGAGTCCCTCGGCGTCGACGACCTGCCTCGCCAGATGGTGCCCGAAGGGGCGGGGGCAGCGCGGAACCTGGTGTTTCCCATCGGCACGAAGCTCCGGGACATCGAGCGCACCGCCATCCTGGAGACTCTCAAGCACACCGACGGGGACAAGAAGCTCGCGGCCCGGCTTCTCGGCATCGCAGCCCGCACGATCTACCGGCGCCTCGAAGAGGAGCGGGCGGCGGATGAGTCCTCCGACGGCACGACCCATGGAGCCGCGGAGTGAGCCGTGGCCCCGCCCCCCACGAAGCCTGGATCGGGTTGGGCACGAACCTCGGTGACCGCGAAGCCAACCTGGCCGCGGCGGTGCGGCACTTCGGAGAGCACGTCGTCCTCGTCAGTCCGGTCTTCGAGACCGAGCCCTGGGGAATCCTGGACCAGCCCTGGTTCCTCAACGCCGTCGTGCAGCTTCGCTGGACGACGGGAGCACGCACCCTGCTCACGCGGTGCCTCGCTGTGGAGAAGGCCCTCGGCCGCATTCGCGAGGAGCGCAACGGCCCCCGCACCATCGACATCGACGTGCTCTTGATGGGGCCGGGTCGGCTCCGCGAAGAGGGCCTCACCGTTCCGCACCCTGGCATTGCGGGTCGGCGCTCGGTGCTCGAGCCCTGGGCTGCAGTGGCTCCGGGCCTGATCGTCCCTGGACTCGGGGCGCCCCTCGAGGTCCTCGAAGAGCGGACCCGCGGGCTCGACGGCCACGGCTCACGTCCCTGGTTGGCCCCAGGCAAGCGAGCCTCCGGTACCCTCTGAGACCCATCGGACGAGGACCGAGGGGTGGAGGGCGCATGGCGCGATTGACGATCAAGTTCGGAACCAAGGTCGAGAGTGTTCTCGAGCTGGACGTGAAGGAGCTCGTCATCGGACGAGGCTCGGACGCGCAGCTGGAGCTCGAGCACGACCTGGTGAGTCGCAACCACGCGCGGGTACGACTCGTCGGCGACGGCTTCGTGGTCGAGGACCTCGGAAGCAAGACCGGGACCTTCGTCAACGGGGGGAAGGCCACTGCGCACATCCTCGGTGAGGGCGACTCCATCGGCATCGGCCCCTACACGCTGGTGTACTCGGGGCTCGTCGAGAAGGAGTCTCTCAAGGAGGGGCCCGTCTCTCCCGACACCCAGGATGCAGGCGCGTTCTGGGCCCAGGCGGCCGCCGAGAGCGGAATCCAGACCGGCAGTCACGCCGGAGCCGCGGGCAACTCCGATCAGGAGACCCGCGAGGGTCCATCGGTGCCGGCCTCGGCCCTCGGCCCGCGCGGTGACGGCGCCAAGGACATGGACGACTACCAGGGCACGATGCTCGCAAGCGCCGACGAGATGCAGCGCATTCGCGAGTCCCTCGAAGTCAGTCAGAAGCCACACCTCACCGTCCGCCTGAAGAAGCGGACCAAGAAGCTGCCCATCGAGGACACGACCTTCGAGGTGGGCTTCCACGAGGGCGCGGACTACCAGATCACTGGCAGCAAGCTCTTCGGGAAGCGGCAGTTCATCATCCGCGAGATCGGTGAGGGCAACTTCGAGGTCGCGTCCCTCTCCTGGTGGGCGAACGTGTCCCTGAATGGAACGCGGATTCGCGGGCGCGGCAAGCTCAAGAACGGGTCGCTCATCGAGGCCGCCGGGCTCAAGTTCCGTTTCAAGGCGGGGGACTGAGATGTCCGAAGCGCTCCTCGCAAAGCCGATGCTGGTGCTGCGCCAGCGCCAGACCTCGGTCAAGGACTTGCTGCTTGGAATGACCGCGCTCGGCGCGTCGGACCTGTTCCTGAAGACCGGCAGTCCGGTGCGCTTCAAGATCTCGGGGAAGGTCGTCAGCTTCGAGGGCGACGTGCTCACCCGTGAGCGCATGGAGCACGTGCTGGGCTGCTTCATGCTCGGGGAGGAGCGACTTCAGTTCCGAGCCGAAAAGGTGGCTGACCTCGTCTACGCCAGCGGGTCGGCGCGCTATCGCGTGCACTTTGCCCACGGCCACACCGGCCCCTACGCCGCCATTCGCTTGATCGAGCAGGACATCCCCGAGTTCGCGGGGCTCGGTCTGCCCGCCAACGTGCAGCACAACCTGCTGTCCCAGCGCGGCGGCCTCGTGGTCGTCTGCGGAGCGACGGACGCCGGCAAGACCGTGACGTGCACGAGCCTGCTCAACGAGTTCAACCAGAAGCGGCAGCTGGCGATCCTCACCCTCGAGGACCCCATCGAGTACGTGTTCGAGGACCAGTCGTCGATGGTGCTGCAGCGCGAGATCGGCCTGCATACCGACAGCTTCGCGACGGGCATCAAGGCGGCGCTGCGCGAGAATCTCGACGTCATCTTCGTCGGTGAGATGCGCGGGTTGGACACGATCGAGGAGGTGCTACGCGCCTCGGAGATGGGCCACCTCGTGATCTCGACGCTGCATGCGGACGACGTGTTCGCCTGCATCAACCGCGTCGTGGGGAGCTTCCCGCCGGTGGAGCAGAGCCGCATTCGTCAGAGCTTTGCGTCGGTGCTTCAGGGCGTGCTGTTCCAGCGCCTGCTCCCCACGGTCGATGGTGGGCGCGCGCCCTGCATCGAGGCCCTGTGGCCCAACACGGCGGTGCGATCGATCATCCGCGGCGGCGACATCACCAAGCTGGGCTCGTACCTCGGCAAGAACGCGGGGAATCAGAGCTTCCGCGAGAGCCTGCAGGACCTGCTTCAGGCCGGTCGCATCTCCCGCGAGGTGTTCACCGAGCAGATGGCGAACCTGCCCGTCTCCGGCTGAGTCACCCCCGTGCCCTCCTCCAGCGCCCCCACCAGCGACCCCGTCGCTGCCACCGAGCAGTGGCTGCGCGAGTTCGTCGTGCGCCTCGACCTCTGTCCGTTCGCCGCTGCGCCGCTGCGGGCGGGCCGCGTGCGCATCTCCGCCTCCCGAGGCGTGACTGCCCAGGAGATGCTGGCCGAGCTGCTCGACGAGGTCGCCACCCTGCGTGAGGGGGTTGCTGCCACCACGCTCTTCGTGGTGGCGGGAGCTGACGGAAGGCCGGGGCTGCTCGACGACTGGGACGAGTTCCAGGACATCATGGCCTTCAGCGAGGACCTGCTCGAGCGAGCGGGCGACGGCGAGTTCGTCCAGATCGTGGGCTTCCACCCGGACTACATCTTCGGTGACGCACCACTCGACGACCCCGCGAACGCGACGAATCGATCGCCCTTCCCGATGATCCATCTTCTGCGCCGGGACGAGGTGGCGGCAGCCATTGAAGAACACCCCGACGTCGCAGGGATCCCCGAGCGAAACGTGAACCTGCTGCGCGAGAGGGCCGAGAGGGGCTGACTCAGCCCCGCACCCCGACCTCGGGGAGCTGGCACTTCGCGTCGGCGGGGCTCATGCGGTCCTTGGGTGGCAGTCCCGACCCAACCAGCTCCTCGATCTCGTCCCGCTTCTTCGGCGTGGCCTCGCTGAGGATGTCGCTGCCGTCGGCCGTCACCAACACGTCGTCCTCGATGCGAATCCCACCCAGTCCGACCCATTGCTCGGCGACGACCCACTCCACGGAGTCGCCCAGGCGCTCCCGCAGTGCCGGGTCTCGCAGGATGGCGCTCGACCAGTACAGGCCAGGCTCCACGGTGACGACCATGCCCTCCTCGAGGTCCCGGTTCAGGCGCAGGTAGCCCAGCCCGAACTGGTCGCTGCGGTCACGGCCCGGCGCGTAGAGCGCGTGGTCTCCGAAGAGCTCCATGTCGTGTACGTCGAGCCCCAGCAGGTGTCCGACCCCATGAGGGAAGAAGACGGCGTGGGCGCCCTGCTCCACGAGGCCGTCGATGTCTCCGCGCAACAGCCCCCAGTCGCGAAGAGCCGCCGTCAGGACCCGGGCCGACTCGAGATGCACGTCCTGGTAGTTCACCCCCGGCTTCACCAGAGCGATGGAGGCCTCGTTGGCGGCGAGCACGGCGTCGTACACGTCTGCCTGGCGTGGGGTGAAGGTGCCGCTCACGGGCCAGGTGCGGGTGATGTCCGAGGCGTATCCGTAGGGGCCCTCGGCGCCGGCGTCGACCAGCAGGAGGTCTCCACGCTTGAGGGTCGCGCCGGTGGCGTGGCCGTGCAGGACGTCGCCGCGGGCGGTGACGATGGATGGGTACGCCGTGCCCATGCCGTGCAGCGCGAACACACCTTCGATGAGCGCTTGGATGGCGGAGTCGGTGGTGCCGGGCCGCGTGGCCTCCATGGCAGCGACGTGGCCTTCCTTGCTCGCAAAGCAGGCCCACCGCATGGCGAGGACTTCGTCCCAGTCGCGAGTGGAGCGCTGGGCAATGACCGCGTCGAGAAGGGTGCGGTCGCCGGTACCGAGCACGTCGGCCGGGTCGAGGGTGCGTCCTACGAGCGAGGAGGCGTGGGCGTTGGCGGCGGCTTCGGCGATGGGGAGGGTCGCGTAGTCACCGGGGGCGAGCTCGGTGACCGGGCGGGCCTCCTCGGCTCCGCAGGTGGCGGCAACCTCCGCGAGGGACGGCAGCTCTCCGTGCCAGAGGGCGTCGGCGGCCGTGCGCTCGTGCAGGTACAGCGTGGTGTGCCCGCCAGCCTCGATGACGCAAGCAGCGCCTGCTTCCTCGACCCCGGTGTAGTAGAGCAGCGTGCTGTCCTGGCGAAATGGGAAGGGGTTCGCCAGGTAGTTCCGCGGCACAGGTCGATGCCCCATCAGGAGGACGGGCCGTCCCCCCATGGCCTCGGCGAGGGTGCGCCGCCTTGCGGCGAAGACGGTGGGCTCGATCTGGTGCTGATTCGCGGACATGGCGTGAGGGTAATCCGGACGTCGGCCGGAGGGGGCATTCTCCGGCCCCTTCAAACCAGTTGCCCTCCCACGCGGATCAACCAAAGGCGTGAAGAGCGAATGGGTCCTCTACTCTGTTCGCACGGCTGTCACTGGAGGCGCATTGCATTCTCGACCCGGAACCGTCCCCCTCGTTCGCCCCTGGCTTGCCCTGGCCGGGGGCGCCCTTGCGCTCTCGATGTGTGCGCTGCCGGCATGCCCCAGCGCCCCTGGAGACGACGACGACTCCACGGATCCGCCCATCGTGGAGTGGGACTGCGTGATCCCCGAAGGGGAGGACGCCGACTTCGCCCAACAGCTGGGCTGCCGTGCCGACTTCGACTTCCTCGCCTCCGTGCCGCTGGACGCATCCATCCCCGGTGCGCGCTCCGTCAAGACCGTCATGGACCGCCTCGACGACAACAGCCAGTACTTCCAGAACTCCAGCCGCTACTTGATCCACTGGGAGTTCGCCATCGAGCACCTCGGGCCGCCGGAGCTCCCTCCGGTCCCCCAGCTCGGGCAGTTCAACCAGACCGAGTACTTCAGCCCGGACCGGCGCTTCGTCCTCGGGGCAATCACCTACTACGAGGGTCCCGACGTGTGGGCTTGGGAGCTCTCTCCCTACGACACGGCGAACGCGGAGATGATCACGGCCGGGTATCGGAGCGTCCGCGACAACACCTGGTTCGGCCCCCAGATGTACTTCCACCCCACGAGCGAGTCGCTCAACGCGGTGGCCGAGGACCTGCCCGAGGACGTGCGCATCATCAGCACGGACGAGCTCTTTGCGGGTATCGACTATCAGCCCCTCAACCTGTCGACCTCCATGGGCCAGCTCAGCTTCGTCGACGCGGACGCCACAGACGACGTGACCTTCCGGGAGATCGTGGTCCTCGAGGCCGTGCCCAACGACATCAGCGTGGTCGCGGGAATCATCACCCAGGAGTTCCAGACGCCCCTGTCGCACATCAACGTGCTTTCCCAGAACCGTGGGACGCCCAACATGGGACTGCGCGGCGCCTGGGAGCACGAGCAGCTGCGGGCCTTGGACGGCAAGTGGGTCGAGCTCGTCGTCGACGCCTTCGAGTGGTCCGTGCGGGAGGTGACCGAGGAGGAGGCCAACACGTGGTGGGAGGCGAACCGGCCCGACCCCATCGACGTGGCCCCCATGAACACGGACATCACCGAGCTCACCGACATCGAGGACATCCTCGATCTCGACAACCTGAGCCTCGCCGATGCGCTCAGCGCCGGGGTGCCGGCCTTCGGTGGCAAGGCGACCCACTTCAGCGGGTTGGCCCACATCCCCGAAGTACCCAACCCTCCGGCGTTTGCGGTCCCGGTGTCCTTCTTCCACCGGCACATGGAGGAGAACGGGCTGTGGACGCAGTTCGACACCATGGTCGCGGACCCGCAGTTTACCAACGACCGCACCTTCCAGCGGGAGCAGCTGGCAGCGCTGCGCACGGCCATCGAGACGGCCCCCATCAACCAGGACGACCTCGCCCTGGTGCTGGCCAAGCTCGCGTCCGACTTCCCCAACACCCGCATGCGCTTCCGGTCCTCGACCAACGCCGAAGACGTCAACGGCTTCACTGGTGCAGGCCTCTACACGAGCAAGACCGGTGACCCCAACGACCCCGAGAAGCCCGTGGACGTGGCCATGCGCAAGGTGTGGGCGAGCGTCTACCGCGACCGGGCGTGGGACGAGCGAGACTACTACTCCATCGTCCAGCGAAACATCGGGATGGCGCTGCTGGTGCACCGCTCCTTCCCGGACGAGGACGCCAACGGCGTCGCCATCACCGCGAACATCTTCGACCCGGCGGGGCTCGAGCCGGCGTTCTATGTGAACGTGCAGGAGGGCGAGGCGTCGGTGGTGCTCCCGGAGCCGGGGGTCACGACGGACCAGTTCCTCTACTACTACACCCAGCCCGGCCAGCCCATCGTCTACCTCTTCCACAGCAACCAGGTGGCAGAGGACGAGACGGTTCTCACGATCTCCGAGGCGAACACCTTGGGCCAGGGTCTCGAAGCGGTGCACAACTTCTTCTTCCCGGTCTATGGCGGCGTGCCCGGCCAGTTCTACGGGATGGACGTGGAGTTCAAGTTCGACTCCTCCGCCGGGAACGGCTCGGAGCTGTACATCAAGCAAGCACGACCCTACCCGGGGTGGGGGACCGCACGATGAGTTCGCTGCGCGCGCTGCTCCTACTGCTGGCATTGGGACTGATCGGCTGTCCGCCCGGCGGCACAGACGACGATGACGCGTCCAATGACGACGACGTGACCGACGACGACGACGCCACCGGCGACGACGACGACGCCGTGGACGACGACGACGTGGCCGACGACGACGACTCCACGATGCCCGACGCCGCGGATGTGCAGCTCGACGGGTTCTGCCCCTCGGATCGGGCCTGGGGGAAGTTCCAGGTCGAGTCGCTGCCGGAGTACTCCGCGGTGCAGGGTCAGGTGTCCGAAGGGGTCGTGCCCAACTCCATCCTCGAGGTGGTGATCGACTCGGGCGGGTGCCTGCTGCTTCGGAGGGACAACCCGTTCTGCGACCCCGCCTGTGAGCCGGGCTTTACCTGCGACTTCGACGGCACCTGCATTCCCTACCCGGAGACGCAGAACCTCGGCACGGTGAGCATCGACGGCCTCACAGCGCCGGTGGACATGGACCCGGTCCAGCCAGGAAACAACTACTTCGCGGTGGGACTCCCGCTCCAGATCACCAACCCCAACGAGACGGTGCGTCTGCGGACCGAGGGCGGGGCCTTCGACCCCATCACGCTGTGGGGCGTCGGGTTGGAGGACCTGGTGTTGCCCGAGGAACTTCAGTGGAGCGTCGACGAGGGGCAGCCCCTCGATCTCACCTGGCCTGCCGCGGCCCCCGGCGCGCGTTCCCAGATGCTGTTCAGCCTCAATATCGACCAGCACGGGGTGTCCCCCGCGACGCTGTTCTGCGAGTTCCCCGACACCGGCAGCGCCACCGTGCCCGCCGAAGTCATCTCGGGCCTCTTCGGAGTGGGGGTGAGCGGGTTCCCCTTCGGAGCGCTGACTCGGCGCACCGTGGACTCGGAGGTGGTCGGTGACAACGGAGAGGGTTGTGTGGAGTTCGCCATCTCCTCGCCCCGTTCTGTGGACGTGGACGTGGTGGGCTACATCCCTTGCGACTTGATGACTCCGTGCCCGGACGGGCTGGAGTGCAACCTGGAGATCGGCCTGTGCCTCTGAGTCCAACGCACCCATCCCGCCGCCTCCTCGCTCTCGCCCTGCTCGCCCTGCTCACGGGGTGCGCTGGCTCTGGAGACTTCGCCTGGAGCAACGGAGACGGACCCACCCTCGGGGACAACCCCAACCCGCCGGTGGCCAATGACGACGACGCAGCCAACGACGACGACGTGGCCAACGACGACGACGTGGCCGACGACGACGACGTGGCTGACGATGACGACGTGGCTGACGATGACGACGTGGCTGACGATGACGACGTGGCCGACGACGACGATGTGGCCGACGACGACGACGACCTCTTCGTGGATTGCGACAACGCGCCCTTCCAGTCCTCGGGGGAGACCGTGCTGGACGGACCGCGCGCCTACCACGGCATCGACTTCGACGCCCTGGGGCTCATCGTAGGCAGCGACGGCAGCTCGCTCATCAAGTCCGACTACTCGGGCAACTGGTTCGTGTTCCTGCCCGGCACCGGCTTCATGGAGCAGCTGGTGTACCTGCCCAACGGCGACCTCGCCTACGCAGGCGCCGGGGACATCATGCGTGTCACGCCCTCGGGCGGGCTCTCGGTCATCACCCCGAACCTGGACATGTACGGCCTCATTCTCGGGCCCGACAACATGCTCTGGGCGGCCGGCGGCGATGGCGTGTTCCACATCGACCACACCACGGGGGAGTCCACCTTCCTCTTCGACACCCCCAGCACTGCACATGCGCTGGGATTCAGCCCCGAGGGAGACCGGCTGTACATCGGCACCATCGGGGGAAGCGTCGTCTACTCCATCGACATCGACGCGAACTTCGACCCCATCGGGCAGCCCGCGCCGTTCGCGACCAACGTGGGAGGGGGGTGGCACGACGGCGTTGGCGTCGATGTCTGCGGCTACCTCTACGTGCCCGACTATTGGGACAGCAAGCTGTTCCGCATCTCCCCCTTCGGCGATGTGTCGGTGTTCGTGGACTGGGACCCCATCCCCGGTGGCTACGGTCATGGTGCGGTCTTCGGCAACGGGGTCGGCGGCTTCTCCGAGTGGAACCTCTACGTCCCGCTCCCCTACGGGGGGAACCTCGTGAAGGAGGTGGAAGTGGGTACGCCGCGGGCAGGCTGGGGTGGCATCGTGGTGAACGCTCCTTGAGCAGTCCGGGCAGGGCAATGAACGAAGGTTCGTGGGGAGACCTGGATGAGTGACCTGTTGCGGTTGAGAGCCCTGGCGATGCTGATGGCCCTTCTGGGTTTGCTGGTGTCCGGCTGCCCAACCCCCACGGACGACGACGACTCTGGCGACGACGACGACGTCACCGCGGACGACGATGACGTGGTCGACGACGATGACGCGACGTCCAACGACGACGACTCTGGTGACGACGACGACGCGACGTCCAACGACGACGACTCTGGTGACGACGACGACGCGACGTCCAACGACGACGACGACTCGGGTGACGACGACGACTCTGGCGACGACGACGACTCTGGCGACGACGACGACTCGGGCGACGACGACGACTCCGCCAGCGTCATGATCTACGACTGCCTTCAAGCGCCCACGGTGGCCGCCAGCGAGGCCATCATCCCCGGCGCCCGCGCCTACCACGGCCTCGACTTCGACGCCGCCGGCGACATCATCGGCAGCGACGGCTCCTCGCTCATCAAGTCCGACTATGCGGGCACGTGGAGCGTCTTCCTGCCCGGCACCGGATACATGGAGCAGATGGTCTACCTCGCCAACGGAGACCTGGCCTACGCCGCCTCGGCCGGGGTGATGCGAGCGACTCCCCAGGGAGGCATCTCGGTGATCGTCTCCAACCTGGGTCTGTACGGCCTCGCCATCGGCCCCGACGGCCTCCTCTGGGGAGCGGGCTACCCGGGCGTCTACCGGATCAACCAGAACACGGGAGCCGCGACCCTCCTGTTCGGTCTCGCGAACGACGCGCCGCACTCCCTGGGCTTCAGCCCGGCGGGAGACAAGGTCTACGTCGGTACCATCGGCTCGGGCGCCGTCTACCAGGCGGACATCGATGCGTCCTTCAACATCGTGGGCACACCCACGGTCCTCGCCGCGGGTGTGGGTGGTGGCTGGCACGACGGGGTGGGCGTGGACGCTTGCGGGTACCTCTACATCCCCGACTTCTGGGACAGCCGCCTGTTCCGGATCAACCCCACCACCGGCGCGGCGAATGTCTTCAAGGACTGGACCTCCGTGCCCGGCGGATACGGCCACGGCGCGGTGTTCGGCAACGGCATCGGCGGATGGTCCGAGTACAACCTGTACGTCCCGCTGCCCTACAACGGCAACCTGGTGAAGGAGGTCGTGGTCGGTGTCCCTCGCAAGGAGTGGGCGGGCGCAGTGATCAACGCTCCATGAGCGCCTCCGCACCGGTTCGCAGGGCGTCTCTCTGGCTTGCTCTCTTGCTGCTCAGCGGGTGTCCGACCCCGCTGGACGACGATGACGCCACGACGCCGGCAGCGGATGACGACGACGCGACCGCGGACGACGACGACACCGCGGACGACGACGACACCGCAGACGACGACGACTCCGCGGCGGACGACGACGACGCGACCACCCCTGCGCCCTCGACGACGCTGACGCTCCTGAGCCCGTCGGCGGGGTCGGTCCTCGAGGTGATCAACAGCTTCTCGGCGCAAATCGACGGGGACGCCCCGGGCATCGCGACCCTCACTTTCGACGGCGATGTGGTGAGCCAGCGAGTCTTCAACGTGGCCACGGGCATCGTCGACTTCGACATCGATACCGGCGCCTACCCCGACGGCGCCTACACGGTGGCAATCGCCGCCCCGTCGTGGGGCCTCAGCGACAGCGTGGTGGTCACCTTCGAGAACGGAGACCTGCTTCGCTACGACTGGGCAGACATCCCCTACGTCTACGAGGCCACCCAGCCCGTGGCGGCGAGTCTCAATGTGGTCCCGCCTGCGGTGTCGCTCGGCTTGATGGTCACGCCTCAGCCGGGGGACCCCTTTCAGGGCCTCTTTGGCTATGCCCTGAACCCCGACGGGGACTGGGCCATCGGCGGCCCCAACACCACGGTCTATCCCATGGGTGCGTCGGCGGCGGGCCCCTGGGCGGGCGTCATCCCCAACCACGACACCGTCCCCTGGCTCACCGGCGGCTACAACCTGTACCCCTGGGGCGATGCATCGGCCGACGGCAACGACTTCGACCTCACGGCCCTGGTGAAGCGGTCCTTCGGCCCCGTGGAGGCGGGGCTGCTGCACATGGACTTCTACTTCGTCACCGGGGTCACCGAGACGGCGGCGAGCGCGCCCACGAGCGCCCCGTTCCAGAACTTCCTCGACGCCCTGGAGGCCGTGTATCTCCAGGCCGGCATCGCTCTGGGGGACATCGGCTACTACGACGTGGGCAACAGCGGGTTCGCCAACATCGCGGACTACGACGAGCTCGTGAGCCTGTTCGAATCGGGCATCACCTCGGATGAGCGCGTCGTGAACGTGTTTGTGGTGAACGACCTGGCGATGCCCTCGGCGAACCCGCTGGGGGTCACCTCTCACATCCCTGGTCCGGCGCTGCTCAACGGCACGGGGCAAGCGGGGGTGGCCATCGTCGACGACTACATCCAGAGCAACGAGCCCGGCACGGCCGCAGCCCTGGCAGGCCACGAGATCGGCCACTACCTGGGCCTCTATCACGGCACCGAGGTAGGGGGCGCGGAGTCGGATCCTCTGCCTGACACGCCAGCGTCTTGCAACGCCGGCGGCTGCTGGGAGACGAACCTCATGGACCCGTACCTGTACGGCAGCACCACGCTGACGCCGGATCAGGCGTGGGTGATGCTCCGCCATCCTGTGGTGGAGCTGGTGCCTGCGTCGCAGCTCCCGGCCCGGATCGCCGCACCCGTGTTCGACTACGCCGACGGCTTGCCCGAGGGTCCCGTGCCCCACTTCTGCGGGGTTGGAGCCGCGTCCGCTCCGCCCAATCCGTAGTCCAGAGGTACCCTGTGGCCGGATGACGGTGCCTGGATCCCTTCTGGCGCCGTCGATCCTCGAACTCGGAGCCTCTGAATATGCCCTCCTCGTCCGACCATCTCGAGACGCTGAACCGCGAGTACGAAGCGGTGCACACCGCCAAGGAGGACGCCTTCTGGGCGTCGATGATGGGGCTCGGGGACGGTCCTGCGGCCCGTGAGCTGCGGCAGGAGACTGAGGTTGCCTGGCACCGCTTCCTGCAGGATCCCGCGCGCCTCGAGGCGACGGAGAAGGCCCTGGCGGAGGCCGAAGCCGCGGGCGCGGACGCGGACACCCTCGCGGGCTTGCGTGGCTGGTCGACGACGCTTCAGGCCCACGGACTGGCGTCGCCGGACGCCCGCAGCTTGAGCGAGCAGATCATTGCGGCCGAGGCAGAGTTGAGCTCGGCCCGCGGCTCCATGAAGCTGGGGTACGAGGGCCCCGAGGGGTTCGTGGAGTCCAACTCCATCGCGCTCTCCGTGATGATCAAGAACAACCCCGACGAGGCGCTGCGCAAGGCGGCGCTGTACGGGATGCGCTCCATCGAGGACCACGTCCTCGCCAACGGGTTCCTGGAGCTGGTCAAGCAGCGCAACGCCCTCGCGCGGCTCCATGGATTCGACAGCTACTACGCCTGGAAGGTCGAGCGCACCGAGCAGCTCACCATCACGCAGATCTTCGATCTCCTCGACGACCTGGAGCGCAAGACGCGTGAGCCGGCGCAGCGCTTCATCAAGGAGTTCGAGGAGACCCACGGCGCCGAGGCCACCCAGCCCTGGAACATCCACTTCCACTCCGTGGGCGATGTGGTCGCCGAGCAGGACGCCTACTTCTCCTTCGCGGACTCGGTGGATCGGTGGGGCCGGTCCTTTGCCGCGATGGGCATCCAGTACCGCGGAGCGGACCTCGTCCTCGATCTCGTCCAGCGGCGAGGCAAGTACGAGAACGGCTTCATGCACGGCCCCGAGGTGGCCTGGAACGACGGCGGCTTCAAGCCGGCGCGCATCCACTTCACGTCCAACGCCATCCCGGGGATGGTCGGCTCCGGCCAGCGCGCGACGCGGACCCTCTTCCACGAGGGCGGCCACGCCGCGCACTTCTCCAACATCGACATGCCGGCTCCCTGCTTCGGGCAGGAGTTCGCGCCGACCTCCGCCGCGTTCTGCGAGACCCAGTCCATGTTCCTCGACTCGCTGCTGCGGGACGCGGACTGGCTCGTGCGGTACGCCCAGGACGCGGACGGTCAGTCGATGCCGCTTCCGCTCATCGAGAAGGGCATCCGGCTGAGCCAGCCCATCGCTGCCTGGGAGAAGCGAGCCTGGCTCTCCATCTGTTACTCGGAACGGGCCATCTACGACATCCCGGACGATGAGCTCACCGCGGAGCGGGTGCTCTCGACCCTGCGGGACATCGAGAAGCGCATGCTCTTCCTCGACGAGGGCAGTGTGCGGCCCGTCCTGTCGGTCCCGCACCTGCTGGCTGGTGAGTCGAGCGCCTACTACCACGCCTACGTACTTGCGGAGATGGCCGTGCAACAGACCCGCCGCTTCTTCCTGGACCGAGACGGACACCTCGTGGACAACCCCCGCATCGGGCCCGAGCTCACGACTGCGTATTGGACGCCCGGCAACTCGCGCCCGTTCTTCGACTACGTGGAGGCGCTGACGGGCAACGCTCTCTCCGCCGACGCACTGGCCGATCAGGTCTCGCGCACCGCCGACGAGGCAGTGGCCGCCGCCCAGGAGGCAGTGGCGCGGGAGCCGGACCTTCCCCGCTTCGAGGGGGTGGTGGAGCTCGACGCCCGCATCACGATCGCCCACGGCGACGAGATCGTCGCGACGCTCGATGAAGGCGGCTGGGACTCCTTCGCAGACCAGTTCCGCGGTTGGATTCGCACCATCGGAACCGCAGCGCTCGCCTTGGCGGCCCTCGGTCTGCTCGTGCCCAATGCGGCGGAGGCTCAGGGCCAGTACAACGTCGCGGCCGCGGCCACCTACGACTTCGTGGTGCTGGACGGCTCGGCGGTGGTGGCGGGAACTCCGCTCACCCTGACGGACTCTGACGCCGTCAACGTGACGCTGCCCTTCCCCTTCACTTACTACGGCGTGACCTACAGCGACGTACGCGTGGGGATGAACGGGGCGATCTCGTTCGACACCACCACCGACATCCCCGACCAGAACCTGGAGCCCTACGACACCGACACGGCCAACGTCGTGGATGTCGGGGTGTACTGGGATGACCTGCTCGCCGGCAGCGGTGGCGGCGTCTACACGTACGACGACTCGGTGGCGAATGGCCGCTTCATCATCAGCTGGGAGGACGTCGAGCGCGCCGGCGCGACCACGACGAGCACCGGCAGCTTTCAGGTGCAGCTGTACGACGACAGCCGCATCCAGGTGCACTTCGCCGACACGGACTTTGGCGACCCTCTGCTCAACTTCGGACTGAGCGCCACGACCTGCGTCCAGAACCAGACGGGGGCCACCGCCGACTGGGTCTACTACGGGTTCGACTCCATGTACGTCGTGGACGGCACCGCGGTGCAGTTCGACGAGTGCGCGGACGCCGACGGCGACGGAGACCTCGACGCGGCGTGCGGTGGCGGGGACTGCGACGACACCGACTCCTCAATCAATTCGGGCACGGCGGAGTTCTGCAACGGCATCGACGACAACTGTGATGGCGTCGTTCCGCCCGACGAGACCGACGGCGATGGAGACGGGGTCACCCCCTGCAATGGAGACTGCGACGACGCCGATGCCACCGTGAGCCCGCAGGTTCCCGAGGTGTGCGACGGTCTCGACAACAACTGCGCCGGCAGCGCGACCTTCGGCGGCCTCCTCGAGGAGGACGTGGACGGCGACGGGTATTGGAACTGCGAGGACTGTGACGACACGGATGCGGCGTTCGGTCCGGGCCAGCCGGAGATCTGCGACGGCATCGACAACGACTGCGACGGCACCGCCACGGACGAGAGCTCCGACGAGGACAGCGATGGCTTCTCGGTGTGCGATGGCGACTGCGACGACGCGGACGACACGGTCAACCCGGACGCCAACGAGATCTGCGACAGCCTCGACAACGACTGTGACCCCGCCACCGACGAGGACGTCGACGACGACGGAGACGGTCTCACGGACTGCGAGGGGGACTGCGACGACAGCACGACGGACACGCAGCCGGGAGCCACGGAGATCTGCGACGGAGAGGACAACGACTGCGACGAGGTCGTGCCCACCGACGAGCTCGACGAGGACGAGGACAACCAGTTCCCCTGCGAGGGCGACTGCGACGACGACGACCCGCTGTCCTTCACCGGAGCCAACGAGATCTGCGACGGCATCGACAACGACTGCGACGGCTCCATCGCCGGCGAGCTCGAGGACGCGGACGGAGATGGGCAGACCCCGTGCGAGGGCGACTGCGACGACAAGCGCGACGACGTGTTTGAGGGTGCGCCCGAGGTCTGCGACGGGGCAGACAACAACTGCGACGGGAACTTTGGGCCGGCCGAGGCCGACGAGGACGGCGACGGCTACCTCGCTTGCATCGACGACTGCAACGACACCAACCCCACCATCAACCCCGACGCCACCGAGATCTGCTAGGACGGCCTCGACAACAACTGCGACGACGTGACGGACTTCGACGATCCCGACTGCCAAGAAGGGCACGGGGACGACGACGACGCAGCCCACGACGACGACGACTCGGCGCACGGGGACGACGACGACGGTGGTCCGGGACCGGGCGCGTGCAGCTGCCAGAGCAGCATCAGCGACGGAGGGAGCAGCGTGATGGCGGGCCTGATGGGGCTGTTCGCCATCGCCGCGCTGCGGCGCCGCCTCTAGGGCGCTCCCTCGTGCTCCCCGCCGCTACCAGCGGGGCTTGATCGTCCAGTCCCAGCGCGCGCCGTCCAGATCGGGGTGGGGGCCACCGTCGGGGGTGTCTGCCGCGACGCCTTCGCAGTGCTCGGCCAGGTCCCCCAGTCCGATACCGGCCATGGTGTCCCGGCCCGTCGTGGTCTTCACTCCCCGGAGCAGCTCCGCCGCGGTGCTCATGTGAGAGCGCACGCCGCCGTTCACGCCCTGGCGGCCTTTGACGCCGGCCGCCGCGATGCGAATCAGAGCCTTGAGGAGGTCGGCGACGGGGCCCTCGCGTCCGGCGGCGTGCCAGAGCCCCTCCCAGTAGGTGTGGGCCTCCCAGAAGTAGCCGTAGTTGAGGAGGTCGAAGCCGAACAGGTAGTCCTCGGCGTCCTCGGCTCGGTCCACGTCCAGCGGCGGCGGCTCCGGCTCGCTCTGGCCGTAGGAGTGGCCTTCGGGTTCGCGGAAGGGATGCGGTGTGGTGCCGGGCAGGTGGGCGTAGGCAGGAAAGGCGCGATCAGGCGCGAAGCGAGGGCGCTTCGACGAGAACGGCCACATCAGTTCTCCCCGCCGACCCGCGCGATGACCCAGGTGGAGGCGTAGCCGAGGAGCACCAGGGCGACGGATGCACCGACCTGCATCCAGGTGGGCGTGAAGTTCTCGAGGGGCCAGTCCTCGGCGTCGATGGAGGCGAGGTTCTCGGCGGTGACCACTGCGCCCTTCACCATGGAGCCCAGCTCCGGCTCGACGCCGGCCTGGAAGGGCCAGAGCCCCAGGACGGAGCCCACGATCAGGCCGAGCAGGAACCCCAGGGTGAGCTGGGCGTGCTTGGCGAGCAGCCAACGCAGGAGGTTGGACAGGCCGACTACGCCCAGCACGACACCGATCCCGACGGGAATCACGACGTGCATGGACTCCATGATCAGCCCCACGTCGCGCGCGCTGAGTCCCTCCTTGAGGGTGTGCACGGCGTCGAGGATGGGGATGTACTGCCCCATGAGCAGGAGCAAGTAGCTCCCGCTGATGCCGGGGAGGATCATCGCCGAGGCGCCCGCGGTGCCCGCCGCGACAGACATCACGTATCCGCTACCTGCCCCCTGGTCGAGGCCACCGGCCGCGGCGATTCCCACCATCAGCAGGAGGCCTGCGCCGCTGCCGACCCATAGGCGGGGGGTCGCCGGTTGCGCCATGCGCCACACGAGGGGGACGCCGCCGAGGGTCAGGCCGATGAACAGCGAGAACATGATCCAGCGCTGATGAACCACCAGGTCCTTGATGGGACCGGCGAACAAGAGGATGGAGACCATGGCCGCGCCCACGATGGAGGCGAGCAGAGTCAGCTGGCGGCGCTTGAAGCGGAGAAGTGAGACGTTGGCGATGCCGTCGATGAAGCCGCGGTAGACGCCCGCGGCGAGGAGCATCGTCCCCCCGGAGATCCCGGGAACGAGGTTGGCGAGTCCCATGAGCAGCCCACCGAAGGCGCCTCGGCCGACCAGAGCGGGCAAGGCGATGGGGGCTGTCTCGGGGCTGTTCTCGGTCTCGCTCACGGTGGCTCCGACTGGGTCCGACCACGGTGAGCGGTCGGCGCCGGGACCCTACCCGAGCGACGCATGCCGATGCGGACCCGGCGAGCGGCCAGTCGGGCACAGCGGTGCCCGGTGGGTCTGGCCCGTCGGTTGCCTTGTGGAGGGGTGTCGCGACCCATTTGCAGCGACTTGTTTGGAGCCGCCATGAAGACCGCCCTGTTTGCCCTGACCTTGCTCGCATCCTCCGTCCCCGCCCTTGCGCTCGCCTGCTCGTGCATGGAGCCCGGGGCCACCTGGTTCGTCGCCCCCGAGGATGGAGCCGTCGACGTGCCCGTGAACGCGCTCGTCTGGGCCGGCGGCGGAATGACTCGAGGCCTCTTCGAGGGCGAAGACAAGTTCGCCATCGAGGTGCTCGACGATCAGGGAGTGGTGCTCCCGGGCATCGAGGGACGCCTGAACGCCAGCATGGAGGTCGTCGACGTGTTCACGCCCGACTTCGCGCTGCAGCCCAACCACACCTACTCCGTGCGGATCAACGACACCGTGCATTCGACCTTCACCACTGGCGAAGCGGTCGATGTGGAGGCACCACAGATCCCCGAGGAGACCGAGCGCGACTCGTGGTCCAACCCTCCGACGCTGCCCGACGGCTTCTCCTGCGGCGGCGGTCAGGCGTCTCACGGAGTCAGCTTCGGCTTCGACATGAACGGCAGTGTCCTCGTCCTGCTCGACAACGACGGCGCCGCGGATGTGGACGTGGAGCTCATCGAGGGGTCGCTCCCCGCGATGTCCGTCTTTGGGTTCACCAGCATCGGCAACGGCTTCGCGTGCGGTGGCGACAACTGGGAGGGCGCCGGTCTCGGCGCGACCACCGATGTGCGGTACGCCAGCTTCGACGTCGCGGGGAACTTCTCGGGCTGGAGCGAGGACGAGACGGTCAAGGTCACCCCTCGAGGCTGCAGCGCGGCGGGCGGCTCGTCGCCGGTCGGCATCTTCGCGCTGCTCGGACTCGGTGGACTGGCGGCGGTGCGTCGCCGCAGCTGAGGCCAGCGCGTCCGGTCGCGTCTGGAACGGGCCCGCCGGGTGGTTCGCCCGAGGGCGCTTCCCCTGGGATCCGGTATCTTCGCCCGGTTGCGTTGGATTCCTGCCTTCTGCGCCGTCGCCCTCGTCGGCGCCTGCGCCACCCCACCCACCGAGCTCTCGGGGGGCGACCTGTTCCTGGAGGTGCAAGGCGACGGTGTCGTCCTCTCCCGTGCCCTGGGCGACCTCGGCGAGGGCTCCTTCTCTCTGAAGCTCGAGACCCTGGGGCGTGTGGATGCACCAGGGTCGGCAGCCTCCGGCGCCTGGCGCACCTCCACCGCCCCCCGTCTCGAGCAGGACCTGGGCGACGGTGCCGTCCTCTGGTGGGAGGAGTCCAGCCGCCCCGCCGGCCTGCGCTTTGGCGTCGACCTCACCGAGCGACCGACGGGCGAAGGCCCTCTGCGCGTCGCCCTGGCGGTGACAGGACGCGACCTCGACGTCGCCCGTGATGGCGAGCACGCCACCTTGTCGGGCCCGGCCGACGACCTCCATCTGTCCGACCTGCACGCCTGGGACGCCGAAGGCACCACCCTCTACGCCCGCATGCTCGCCGACGGCCCCTCCACCCTCGTCCTGCATGTCGAGGACGAAGACGCCGTCTACCCGATCACCATCGACCCGGTCCTCAGCTCCACCGCCACCACCCTCGGCGGCGACCCCAGCGCAGCGTCCCGCTTCGGCTACGGAGTGGGCTCTGCAGACGTGAACGGCGACGGCTTCGCCGACCTCCTCGTGGGCCAGCCCTACTGGGACGGCGCCGGCGGCACCGACACCGGGCGCGTCCAGCTCTTCCTCGGCAGCGCGTCGGGCGTCGCATCCACCGCGTCGTGGACGGTCGAGGGCAGCGCCGCCTTCGATCGCTTGGGGGAGACCATCGCCGGCCTCGGCAACGTCGATGGCGTCGCTGGCGACGACGTCGCCCTCGGCGTGCCCGATGCGGATCCCGCCAGCGTCAGTGGGGCCGGCTCGGTGTTCGTCTTCTACAGCACGGTCTCCGCGCCGTACCTCCCCACGGCGCCAAGCTTCACTGCGAGCGGGACGGCCATCTCCGAGGCCTGTGGCGGCGCCATCGCTGAGAACGCCGACTTCAACGGCGATGGCTTGAACGACCTCGCGTTTGGGTGTCCCGAAGGCCACGTCACCGGGAACTCCACGGACCCGGGCCGCGTCGACGTCCTCTTTGGGGAAGCAGGCGGGTTCACCTCGAGCACTCCCGATGTCGTCATCGCGGGCGCATCCAATGAGGACGAGCTTGGGTGCGCGGTCGCCGCTGGCGACATCAACGGCGACGGCTTCGACGACCTCCTGGTGGGAGCGGAGGACTTCGAGTCGGCGGCTCTCACCAACGACGGCTGGGTCGGCCTGTACCTCGGGAGCACCACCGGCATCGCCTCGGCGCCCCTCACGACCTTGCTGTCCGGCCAGCAGAACAGCCGGCTCGGCACCCAGTTGGACGCAGCCGGCGACGTGAACGGCGATGGCTACGACGACGTCCTCATCACCGCCGACAACTGGGACGAGGACGCCCTCAACGAGGGACGCATCACCCTGCATTTGGGGAGCTCCCAGGGATTCTCGCCGAGCCCGGCCATGAGCTGGCTGGGCGGTCAGGCGTCGGCGAACGCCGGCGGCAAGGAGGGGACCGTCACCAACGGCGGAGGAGGCGCAACCCTCGGAGACATCGATGGCGACGGTCTCGCCGACGTCGTGGTGTCCGCGTGGCGCTACGACGGCGCGGCCACGGACTCGGGCCGAGTCGAGGTGTTCGCCGGGGACGCGGACGGAGTGGAGCCCTATCCCGCCTGGGTCGGTGGTGGCGCATCCGGGCAAGCTCGTTCTGGCTACTCCCTCGTCGCGGCCGACTTCGACGGAGACGGCGACGCCGACCTCGCCCTCGGGGAGTGGGGGGTCTCATCCAACGACGGCTCCACCCGGGTGCTCCCCGGACCTCTCGCAGGCACGGACACCGCCGAGGTCATCGCGGCAGGGTCGGCGAGTAGTTCCTTTACGGGTGGGGACCGGTACCGCATCACCGCGGTCACCATGACGAGCGACGCGCTCCTGTCGGAGATCGAGTTCCGGCTGACGCCGAGCCTGACGACCGCGCTCTTGTTCACGGTCTACGAGGCGACATCGACCGCAGGCCCCTTCACCCAGATCGCCCAGGTCGCCGCCACCGGAGAGGCAGGCGCTACCTGGGTCTCCTCCGGTGGAACCGAGGTCCTGCTCCAGGCGGGGAACACCTACTACATCAGCACCTGGTGGCAGGAGTCCTCCACCTACTACAACTCCGCCGAGACCCTCCCGGCGCCCCTCGGGAGCTTCGGCGACGTCGTGGGGTACCGCACGGGCAACGGCGCTCCTCCGACCTCCATCGCGTCGTCGCCGCTCACCACCGTCCTCTATCCAACGCGGCTGACGCTCCTCCCGGTCACGGATGGTGATGGGGACGCTGTCTACGCGGCGTCGGACTGCCAGGACGGCGTGGGGACCAACAGCCCCGGCGGCGCCGAGGTCTGCGACGGGCTGGACAACGACTGTGACGGCTCGGCCGACTTCGGGAGCGTCCAGTACGAGGTCACCGGCACCACCACTCTCGCCTCGTCGAACTACCTCAAGGGCAACCGGGTCTCGGCCACCGAGGATCGGCTCGTGACGTCGGTGGAGGTCTTCCTCGAAGCGTCGCTCCGGGGGCCCCTCTCCTTGGGCATCTACCAGAGCACCTCCTCGACTGGGCTCTGGACGCGCTTGGCCGAGAAGGCGCTGGTCCCGTCGAGCACCGCCCCCTCGTGGCACGTGTTCGACGACCTCGATGTCACCCTCAGCGCCGGCACTGACTACGCGTTTGTGTACCAGTGGCTGGGAGGCGCTACCTACTCCTGGTCTTCGGGGTCGATCGACCCGACCTGGGGAACCCATGAAGGCGGGCTCAGTCAGTCGGCGACCTCCCTGCCTGTCGACGGCACGTTCGTCACCAACCCCTCGCGCTACCGAATGCGGATCCACACGTCCGCGGAGGTGGACTCCGACGGCGACGGATCCTTCGCCTGTCTCGACTGCGATGACGCCGACCCCACACTGTTTCCGGGGCAGACCGAGGCGTGCGACGGCGCGGACAACGACTGCAACGGACTCGCCGACGCAGACGTCGCCGGCGAAGTAGACGTGGACACCGACGGGTTCCTCTCTTGCGCCGAGTGCGACGACGGCGACGCGGCCAGCTACCCGGGGGCCTCGGAGGTCTGCGACGGGGCCGACAACGACTGCAACGGCTCCATCCCCACCGGGGAAGTAGACGGCGACGGCGACTCGGTCGCGCCGTGCGCGGGTGACTGCGACGACGCCGACTCCTCCAGCTACCCCGGCGGCATCGAGCTGTGCGATCTCGCCGACAATGACTGCGACGGCGCCATCGACAACGACGCGGTGGTGGTGCTCGCGGGGCCTGGGGCTCCGGTTCCCGCGACGGGGACCATTGGCACCACGGTCGTGCAGGTTCCTGCGCTCGCCGATGGCGTCATCACCGACGTGAACGTGCTCCTCGACCTCACCCACGGCTGGGTGGGCGACCTGGACGTGGCGGTGTCCTCGCCTTCGCTCGACTCCGCGTTCCTCGCCGAGAACCGAGGCAGCAGCGGCGGCGGGTACATCAACACCCTCTTCGATGATGAGGCCGCGCTGTCCATCGGCAACGGGTCCGCGCCCTTCACCGGCTCCTTCCAGCCCGAGGACGCGCTCAGTATCTTCGATGGCGAGCGGCTTGGCGGGCTCTGGACCCTCTCCATCGAGGACGAAATCAGCGGCGACAGCGGGACCCTCAACGCCTGGCAGGTCCAAGCGGCGATCACCGGTGGGGTGGACGCGGACGGCGACGGCTCCACCGCGTGCTTCGACTGCGACGAGCAGGACTCCACCATCTTCCCAGGCTCGACGGAGGTGTGCGATGGCGCGGACACCGACTGTGACGGCGGCCTGCTCGGTGGGGAGATCGACGGCGACGGCGACGGCGTGCTCGTGTGCGATGGAGACTGCGACGACACCGACGCCACCGTCTTCCCCTCCGCCCCGGAGCTGTGCGACGCGCTGGACAACAACTGCGATGGGGTCGTCCCCGCAACGGAAGTGGACGACGACTCCGATGGCAGCTTGCTCTGCGACGGGGACTGCGACGACGCCCGAGCCACCGTCTACCCCGGGGCTCCCGAGCTGTGCGACGGCTGGGACAACGACTGCGTCGGTGGGCTGGGCCCTGGTGAGGCCGACGGCGACGGTGACGACGTCTTCATCTGCACCTACGTCGCCTCCGGCGGCAACCCGCTGTACGCAGGCGGGGACTGCGACGACGCCAACAGCGCCATCTACCCCGGCGCCCCCGAGATCTGCGACGGCCTCGACAACAACTGCAACGGCACTGCCGCAGACGAGGGTTCGGACGTAGACGGCGACGGCGAGAGCACCTGCACCGACTGCGATGACGGCAACGCCAACACCTTCACGGGTGCGCCCGAGCTCTGTGATGGCTTCGACAACGACTGCAACGGCTCCTTCGGGCCGTTGGAGCTCGATGCCGACCTGGACTTCTGGCTGGCGTGCGCGTTCGTCTCGAGCGGCGGCAACAGCGCCTACGGCGGTGGGGACTGCGACGACTCCGACGCGAGCGTCAATCCAGGCGCCGCTGAGGTCTGCGACGGCGTCGACACGGACTGCGTTGGAGGTCCAGGACCCACCGAGGTGGATGGCGACGGAGACTCGGTCCTGGAGTGCAGTGGGGACTGCGACGACGCAAACGCGAACTCCTACCCCGGCGCGCCGGAGCTCTGCGACGGCCTCGACAACGACTGCAATGGCCTGCTCCCGGCCAATGAAGCGGACGGGGATGGGGACGGGGTCATCGTGTGCGCTGGCGACTGCGACGACTCCGACCCCACAGTGGCGAGCGGCATCCCCGAGGTGTGCGACGGCATCGACAACAACTGCGACAGCGTGCTGCTCTCGACGGAGTTGGACGGCGACGGCGATGGGGTGGCGCCCTGCCTCGGCGACTGCAACGACTCCGAGAGCACGATGTTCCCGGGCGCTTCGGAGCTCTGCGACGGTCTGGACAACGACTGCGACGGAGTCGTGCCCCTGACCGAAGTGGACGCCGACGTGGATGGCTTGCGGGTGTGTGACGGGGACTGCGACGACAGCCTCGCGACCGTCTACCCCGGAGCGCCGGAGCTGTGCAACGGCCTCGACGACGACTGCGACCCGCTGACGAGCGCCGCGGGGGGCGAGGGCGACGCAGACGGGGACGGCGCCCTCGCGTGCGCGGACTGCGACGACTCCGATCCCGCCAACGCGCCCGGCGCACCGGAGCTCTGCGACGGAGTGGACAACGACTGCAACGGCGCCGCGGACTTCGACACGGCTGGCGAGGTGGACGCGGACGGGGACGGCGCACTGTCCTGCGTGGACTGCGAAGACACGCTGGCGACGGTGGCCCCCGGCTTGCCCGAGGTGTGCGATGGGCTCGACAACGACTGCGACCCCTCCACACAAGCTCCGGGAGGCGAGTCCGACGCCGATGGGGACGGCTCGGCGGCGTGCGCGGACTGTGACGACGCCGACGCGGCCAACGCCCCCGGCAACCCCGAGCTCTGCGACGGCCAGGACAACGACTGCGACTCCGCCACCGAGGCGGCGGGCGGCGAACTCGACGGCGACTCCGACGGCGCCTGGTCGTGCGATGACTGCGACGACGCCGACGCGCTCTCCTACCCCGGGGCCCCGGAGGAGTGCGA